>JAYEJI010000114.1:0-2805 GCA_034660515.1 Fidelibacterota bacterium | reverse complement strand
GACATAAACGGCGGCGTTGATCATTTAAGTAATTTTCTATATGAGATGCGCCATATAGGTTGCACTGGGAGACCCTTTCCAGGCATCTTTGAATGTAAACCTGGCTTTTCTCATTGTCTGGTGGAGATATTTTGCGGATCTGGTCAAAATCACTTTTAAAGGGTGTTCAAACAATTTAATAATCAACTTGTAATATCAATTATTTAGTTGCATAAAAGCCTCCATTGGTGTATAGATTTATTTAACGAATTAATACCAAAAGGAGGCTTAATATGCACAGAAAAGATATCAAAAAATTGGTTCAAAAACAATTAAAAAAAGAATACCCAAATTGGAAAAGACATACCAATAAGGAAAAAAAGAATATCGCACAAAAAGTATTGGATGAAATTGCAGATGGATATGATTTAGATCAAACGGTAGAAGCACCCATGAGTGAATTGCTTGGAATTGAGAACCAAATCCCGGGAGCAGGAATTTTCACGATAGAGAAAATGAAGGAGTTTGTTGAAAACTATCACTGCAATAAGTTGTTCAGAATACAACGAAAGAAGCATCCAGCGATAAAAGATGAAGAACTTTGCTTTATTGATAATCTGATTGATGACGCAATTATCAATAGTTTACTATCATATGATGGATATACTCCGGCAATGAGAGAATTTTTACCCAGCAATTTATTTCGGGCAGAACTTTTAAAAGTCATTAAATATCCCGAGATCAGTTATCGCAAGTTTTGTGGTGATGACAAACATTACAAAGGATTTAAGGATAATAATGATTATACTGGTATGGGCCAGAAGCAGAACAGAGCCTTTATTGGTTTACCATTAAACGTAAAAAAAATGATACTCCACAACCAGCTGAGTCAATTTCGGTCATCTTTATCCTTTACTCAGTTGACGAATTTAATGGTATACATACTATATCATTTTAAAGAAGCTGGTTATTTGGGCGAAGACGATATTCACTGCATTGATTCTACTGAATTAGCTATAGACAATCAAAGATTGCTGGCAACTATAAAAATTAAAGGCAAAAAAGTCAGAATCTATGATGACATTGATAGTGATTGTGGCAAAAGACGTAATAAAAGGGATAAATCGGTATATGTTGTAGGTTACCGAATGCATACATTGACAGCGATTAATGCCAAAACCGGCCAGAGTTATCCACTTATTTCTCTTCTTGCTCCCGCAAATCATCATGACAGCAATTTTCTGGCACCGTTGGTCAGGCTTGGTCAAGCCATAGGATTGGAATTAAAATTCATCACCGCCGATGAAGCATATGTAGACAAGAATTGCGAAATATATAAAGAAACGGGGGTTAATTTAATCAAACCTCCTGGAGCTAAAGCCAGTACCCCGGAAAATGTTGAGACCAGCCCGATGTTTGTAAAAATGGACGATCGATGTGAGATACCTATGGATTATGCTGGAATAGAGGATAATTGTCATGAATTTAAGTGCAGTGCTCAGTTTGGAGAATGTCCATATGCGGGATCATGTCCAAAATATCGTCATATTCCGATAGATACCGGTCATTTTCAGAGAATTATTTGTGGCAGCAAAGAAGTACAGAAAGCATTGGATATTAGAAAAAATGGAGAGCGCCCGTTTAATTTGATAAAAAAAAGAGAAGGACTTGATCAGGTTCGTGTGAGAAGTCAGCCCGCAGTCCTAACCAGAAGCGTCTTTAGCACAATAGTAACTCTATTGATTGAAATGGCAGGAACGCGTAAAACTGAAAAAAAGAAAGAACGACCACAGAAGGAGTTGCCCTTTGAATTTAAGAAAGCATCCGGATTTTAATTTGCCTTACAAAAAAGGAAATCCAAAATTAAACAATGATACGTTAGAAAGTTATGTAAAATAAAAAACCGAGTTGTTTTATGAATTCCCCTGAGATAATGGCTCTTGATAAAAAAACAGCGCCAAATAATAAAAAAACAGGCGAAAACAAAAATAACAAGAGAAGCTTGCTCGGAAAATTTCAGAGAAAACAACTTTATAACTAAAAATTTAAGCCTCAAATGGCTTTCGGACTCAAATTTTCAGAGATTGGCTAAACGATTTGAACACCCTTTAAAAATCATAAGATTGCAACTGTTTTTTTCAATAATGTTTTCAATAAACCATTGCACAGTTTAATATTAGCAAGAACATCAAGCTCTCAACGCGCGATTAATGAGATATAACACAATATGCATTAATTTATTTGCATTCGTGGTCTGCTAATATTATTATTTTAACAAAATATCATATAATCAAGATGGGTTTACACCTTAAGGAACACTAATAGTATGAAAGCGGCCCGCGGCAAAAAAGAGATCAAGCAGATACGTGAAAAAATACTGGAAAACGCCTTAGATATTATTGTCGATAAAGGCCTTGATGCGTTGACCATGCGAAATCTTGCCAAAAAAACCGGTATGACGGCTCCCAACCTCTATAATTATTTTTCAAACAAGGATGAAATCTATATCAGTATCGTCATCCGCGGGTTTGAAATGCTACATGCTGATCTAAAAGAAGTATATAACAGCCATGAAGATAAAATAGCCCGCTTAAGAGCCATGATCGGCACCTATATGTCTTTTGGAATGAACAAGCCGAGATATTATGATATCATGTTTACCCGTCCCACCCCCAAGTACAATGATTATATCGGGACCCCTTTAGAGAAAATTTCGGAAATTGAATATAAAATTTCAATGGATATCGCAAACCTTGCGCTTAAAGCAGCTAAAGATGTTATGGGACAATCTGTAGGAGATGAACTGCTTATGCAACGTCTTGTTCA
>JAYEJI010000113.1:0-2813 GCA_034660515.1 Fidelibacterota bacterium | reverse complement strand
ACAACAACTCCATGTTTGTCATGAACCACGTTGGGTTCATGACAGTGAACCACATTATATAAAAAAAAATAGGGTCCACTACAAGCAGTTGCCCGCAGTTGCCTGCAGTTCAATGCCTGCAGTGAACCCTATGTGGTTCACTGGCTCCCCGAACGAGACACGAGTCAAACTCCACAAGTCCAATATATTCAACTACTTGTGACAGTCTATAAACGAAGGACTAAACGATTTGAGCTGTCAATCGACCAACCGTTCCCGACACCAACCCCACAACCGATCAAAATGCCGAAAAACATCGTCAGAATAGCCCTTGATGTTAAAGCCTATACTGAAGTAAATCCCGAATATTCCTACAGCCTTGTGGCTGAAAACTTTAACGTGTCTCGAGCAAGGATTTCACAATTATTAAAGATCATTGATAATCTACCTACAGATTTTATCACAAAACTACAAGAAACGGAAGATCCAATTATGCTTCGCAGGTTTTCAGGAAAACGGCTTCTAAAGCTGGCTTCCTTCCAAACCCGAAAGCACATGGAAGGTGCGATCGAAGCCCTTATGCCCGCTTCTTCCGAATCCCTGACAACTGTTTAGCCAAAGCCTTAACTGTTGAATCGGGGTGCTTTAAAAGAGCCTTCTTATTATAATCAACAAAGTCCGGATGAGTGGAAATACGATATCGTTTGGATCCATCGTTTTGGATAAAATCTTTGCCTTTTTTATTTTTCAGACTACCTTTAATAGGATCTCTAAGCCTACTAAACATCTGGTATTTCCCCGCATCTATATGCTTGGTTACCCATCCGCCTTTTTTCTTCTTAAGCTCAACTGCAAACTCAATAAACAGCCTAAACGCCTCATCCGGCATATTTACCTTGTGGTCATTGATAACCACATCATTGCTTCTTTTCATTGGAACGGTACCGGGAATATAAACTACATCACAACACTTATATTCAAACTCCTCATAATCCTTTTTCTGCTTTTCAGTAAGCTCCGTATCTTGATCGCTGATAAATTCCTTTATAAGATCATTAACCGGTAATTTATAAGTTTTTGCACTAAGCGAGGAAGCCAACGAAGCCGTAGCGATCATACATTTACTCAGCGTATAATTTAGTTCGATATTCTCAATCTTAGTGAATGGGGTGAACACAACAAGAACCTTATCATCCTTGCAGAGTTCTTTTAACCCTGTAAATTCAACCAGCTTGCCATCCTTGATTTTAGGTGCAAACACAAACCCCACACGAAAGCTATCAAAAACCTTATACCCAACATAGAAGTAGCCGTCTTTTATCTCCTGAAACTTGCCTTCAATATTATTAACCGAACGGATCTTCTCAAAAAATACAGGCATAGAAAGCTGATACCTCTTTAAATCGGATTCTTTAACCTCAACAGGATCAAGGTCTGCCGATTCTGCTGAATATGCGAAGTATCGCCCATTACGCTTTCTGATAAACTTCTCATCACCCGATAAGTAGTACGGTTCTTTTAAAATGTCATATTTCAACCGGCTCAAACACTTTTGTTTTGTCAGGGTGTTAAATGACGATCTTGAAACACTCGTTAATTCGGTCTCAGTAAAAGAAGCGGTGGGGAAAGACTCAAGATTTTTTAATATGAAATTCAACATCAAGTTAACAGCACTCCATTATCACGCAGGTATGCTTCGATGATTCCTTTTTCTGCTTTCTCAGGCAACTTCGTATTCTCGGGCGGTTTAACCTCAACTGTTATCGACTTCGGTTTCTTACCGCTACGCTTTATGTAAAACCTCAGCTTTGCTGAAACATACTCGCTATTATCCAAAGATAAGCCTAAATCTGACAGAGCCTGAGGCACATCACCGCACCCGATAGCCACCCTAATAACCCTTGACCCCCGGCATTTAACCCTTACCTCAGTTAAATGAACAGAATCAACCTCATCATTGCCTGAATAATTAAAGGATCCATTCTTAATCGGATCAAGAACAACCAGCGTATTATTGAACGTCGATTCGTCAATCTGATCCATGCCCAGAATAGCGTTACCAAATATTTCGATATACTTCTTTTTATCAGCGTCACTGCGACCGCTAGTGTTTACACTCAACACACAATTATTTGAATCAAACACAAGCATATCTTCTTTGGCAGGGCGAAACGATTTAATCTCAACTTTGCCTTCCTCAAAAGTAAGATGAGTTTTCATGAAATCGCCATGAGCAACAAGAACAATATGTTTATCTCCATTTGATCGCCACCTGACATCACAGTGTTCACTTTTACCGGTATCCTTAAAATGCTGTTCAATAGCACTCTTTAATAGGGCAATACGATCATCAGCAAAATTGCAGTTATTTTGATCAAACTTGTGGTGGCTTAACTTTTCAGAGTAAACAACAAAGAGGTAATAATCGTAGGCAAGGGAAAAGGCTTCTTCACCATGAAGAAAAACCCGCATGGCAGTTGTTTTGGATGGCTCATCTTCTTGAACCGCTATACTGTAGTCACGCACAGCATGCTCAAGATAATTTCTTGCACGATCTGCGATGTCGTTTATGCAGTGCAATTCTTCTTCAACATAAGACCTCTTACCATCGTCGTCAATACCATCCAAAAAATCGTGTATATTATCAATACTGAACACAAATCCTTCGGTAACCGGAACATTATGCCGAGTAAAATACGCCTTGAGTAAGTCGCTACTTACTCCCTTGATAAATTTTTCCAGTTTAAATGATCTGTGCTTTGCCATTATTTGTTCTTTATCTTTTTCACTGCGTTTTGAAAAAACAGGCTATTAGGAACATGGATAATATTGTT
>JAYEJI010000112.1:0-2839 GCA_034660515.1 Fidelibacterota bacterium | reverse complement strand
TACTATTTTTTCTGAGGGAACATCACCCGGTACGAAATAGGCAACAGCGGCTCCGACACAGTTACAACCTAAACCGGCAAAAACCCATAACCAGCTGGCATCTCTCTTGCCGTCACTTTTCCCATGAGAATAACCCATATTGTAAGAGTTGGATTGAAATTCAGTTGCGAAAACAAATACAAAACTTAGGATGAGAATAACACTGATAATTTTCTTTATCATGATAAATATCTCCTTGATTTTTTAGTTTTTTGCCACAGATAAAATTTATTGGAATCAACATTGAATTGCAAAAAGTATTTTAAGTTTATTTAATATGATAATATAAAGATCAAATAGATATTTTTATGGAATTTACATACGAATTATATTATACTTAAAGCTGAATTAAAACTGGGGAAATACATGAATATTACGGTCTGTATAAAACAGGTTCCGGGCACCGCAGAAGTTGACATCGACGAAAAAACCGGTGTACTTAAACGCGACGGCATTGATTCAAAAATGAATCCTTATGATCTTTATGCCATTGAGACGGCTATTCGTATCAAGGAAGATGGTAATGCTGATATTTCAGTGATCACGATGGGACCACCTCAAGCGGAAGCTGTTCTCAAAGAAGCATACATGATGGGAGCAGATAAAGCTTGTCTGTTGACCGATCGAAAATTTGCAGGTGCTGATGTGTTGGCAACCGCCTATGCATTATCACAAGGTATTACCCAAATGGGGGATTATGATCTGATCATCTGCGGTAAAATGACCACGGATGGCGATACGGCTCAGGTTGGCCCGGAAATTGCAGAATATCTTAGTATTCCTCATGTTGCCAATGTTCGTAAAATTTACGAGGTCAGTGATAAATCAGTTATTGTTGAAATGAATATGGACGAATCGGTGGAAATTCAGGAAGTCCTCCTCCCCTGTCTTATTACTGTAGAAAAAGATATCTGTCAACCCAGACTACCTTCCTTTAAATTAAAAATGAAAACTGCAGATCGACCTATCCCCCGGATCACTTTCGATGATCTTGAAGATAAAAATGTCATGCATTATGGTTTAGATGGCTCACCTACACAGGTTTTGAAAATATTCCCGCCTCCCGTTAATACCACCAATGAAAAATGGGAAGGCGATGGTGAAGAATTGAGTAAAAAACTCGCCGATAAATTACACGAACTTAAATACGTATAGGTAATAGATCATTATGGCAAAAATTATTGTACATCAAAATAAGATCAAAGACCGGGAAGCTGCCATCAAGGTATGTCCCTTCAATGCTATAGAATTCGCAGATAATGAACTGTTCTTGAATGCCGCATGTAAAATGTGCAATATCTGTGTCAAACGTTTTCCGGAGATCTTTGAATATGTTGAAGATGTTGTTCCAAGTGTCAATAAAGACGAATGGCGCGGCGTGACAGTCTATATTGATCATATCGAAGATGATATTCATCCTGTAAGTTTTGAATTGATCGGAAAAGCCAGGGAAATGGCTGATAAGATCGGACATCCGGTTCAATGCCTGCTTATGGGTAGCAATATTTCTAAAATTGCAGAGCAGGTTCTTCATTACGGGGCTGATGAAGTCTTTATTTACGACAAGCCTCAACTGCATGATTTCCGTATTGAACCCTATACCGCTGTCTTTGAAGATTATATAAATAAAAATAAGCCTACGATCGTATTGGTAGGTGCTACAACGGTAGGTCGTTCACTGGCTCCTCGTGTAGCAGCCCGTTTTAAAACAGGGTTAACGGCTGATTGTACAATTTTGGATGTACAGGAAAATACGGATCTTGACCAGATCCGTCCTGCATTTGGTGGAAATATCATGGCGCATATTCATACACCGAATCACCGCCCGCAATTTGCAACGGTAAGATATAAAATATTTGATGCGCCTGAAAAAACAATAGAAAAAAGCGGCAAACTGACCCTTTGTGATATTGCAGATGAAAAACTTGATTCAAAGATCAAAGTAATCGAGATCAAGAAGAAAGAAAAGGTCAAAAGCATTGAAGATGCGGATGTTATCGTTGTTGCCGGCCACGCTTTCAAAAAAGAAGAAGACCTGAAAATGATCTACGATCTGGCTGATGAATTGGGTGGTATGGTTGCCACTACACGTCCTCTGATCGAAGCGGGATGGATGGATGCGCGATTACAGATAGGACTCAGCGGTCGCACAGTTAAACCGAAATTGATCATTACCTGCGGAGTATCCGGTGCTATTCAGTTTGTTGCCGGAATGAACAATTCAGATATGATCATTGCTATCAACTCCGACCCAAAAGCACAGATCTTTGATGTAGCGCATTATGCCATCGTTGGAGATATTTATGATGTCCTGCCGGGCTTATTAGACCAGATCAAAGAAATGAAAAAAGAACAATAGGAATATATATGGATTATTCACCCGTAACTCAGTTAGATATCGATCGTTTGATCGAGATATGCGGTACAGATAACGTCTTGACCGGTGAAGCTATTCACGAGGATTACAGCCGCGACGAATTAGCGGGGGTCCGCCAATACCCCGAGGTGGTTGTCTTACCTGAGAATAAAGAACAAGTTGTTGAAATAGTTAAGTATGCAAATGAGAAACATATTGCTATCACACCACGGGGCCAGGGTACCGGACTGGTCGGCGCGGCAATAGCTATCCATAAAGGGATCATGCTCTCTACGGAACATATGAACCAAATCCTTGAATTGGATGAAGCGAATCTCACTTTGACTGTAGAACCGGGTGTCCTTTTAATGGAAATATCCCAATATGTAGAAGAGAATGATCTTTTCTATGCACCGGATCCCGGTGAAAAATCCGCATCTATCG
>JAYEJI010000111.1:0-35895 GCA_034660515.1 Fidelibacterota bacterium | reverse complement strand
GGGTTGGGTCTTAATCGGGGAATTAACTCGGTAGCTATGAACTTCGGATAGACTTGCTCAACCCCGCCATGTAGATTCCATACACTATAATTTACTACTTTTTTTAGTGCTAGGTAGTCTAATGGATATTTCGGGGCCTTTTTTTATTTTTTCGCTTTTTATGTTTTTTACCTATTCAACTTCTTAACTTTCAATTACTTCTTGTCTTTTTAACTCTTTTCTTTCGTTTTACGTCTTACGATTCGCGTCTCACGACTTTATGCTTTTTCCTTTTATCTTTTGCCTTTATACTTTATATTTATTGGCTTATTTGGTTTAATAATAGGAGATTGAATAAAATGGGAATTATGGATAAAATGCGCGCGAAAATGGGTGTCATTATGATAGTCCTTATTGCTGCGTTTATGATAACCATTGTTTTTAACTGGGGCGCCGGTGGCGTTGATACCTTTAAAAAAGATGGTGATGTTGTTGGCATCATTAATGGTGAAAAAATCACCATTAAAACCTTTTACGAAACATATAATACGGCTCTTGAACAATACCGTAATGCAGGTATGTCCTTAGATGCCCGCATGAGTGAAGCCATTCTTCAACAAACATGGGAAACGGTTGTTTCACAAGTGCTTTGGGAACAAGAGATAAAACGTCTTGGGATCACAGTGTCTGATGAAGAACTTTACCATCATCTGGAGACAAATCCCCCGGAATTTCTAAGAACTCAGGAAGTCTTTTTAACCGACGGTGCATTTGATTACAGCAAATACCTCAATGTCCTTCGTAACCCGCAGGGAAATGAGTGGATTGAAATTGAGAAATATCTTCGCGATAATGTTTTGCCTTATCAAAAACTTAATAATATTATTGTTTCTTCTGTTGTGGTCGACGAAAACGAGATCCTTCAAAAATTTTCTGATCAGTCGGTGATCTATTCTGCCAATTATCTCGCCGCACCTGTTCACATGTTACCTGATTCACTATTTACCGTTTATGAAGAAGATCTTTTGAGTTACTACGAAGAATATAAAGATGAGCTTTATAAACAAGAAGAACGTCGCCATATTCGTTACGTTTATTGGTCGAAAATTCCATCAGCCAAAGATTCTGCTACTGTCCTTTATGATCTTGAAGACATTGCGCTTCGCAGTGAAGAAGGCGAATCTTTCGATGACCTTGCTCAGATCTTTTCAGATGACATGACCGATGGTGCCAGTGGCGACATGGGCTGGTTCACTAAAGATGATCTTCGCCCCGAATATCGGGATGCTGTTTTTGCTGCCAAGGCGGGGGAAATTCTTAAACCCATTATCATTGGCGATGAGTTTCATTTGATCAAGGTTTCTGATAAGACAGTTGAAAAGGGTGTTGAACAAGCAAAGATCTCTCTTCTTGTTCGTCGTATAGATCCTATTAACACTTATGATTATTATGCAACCGAAGCTGAAGCTTTTGCCCTTGATGTTGAAAGCTACGGTTTTGCCAAGGCTTATGAAAATGTCGACGCACAGCTTGATACCCTTCTCGGTGGTTTCAGTAAAGAATTTCCTTATTTTGGTAATTTTGGTTATTTCCCTGCACTTGCAAAATGGGTTTATCGTTCGGAAAAAGGTTCTATGAGTCCCGTATATGAAAATGAAGTTGTGATCATTGTTGCCCAACTGATCGACATAGTTGAAGAATCTTATTTACCGCTTGAAGATGTTAAAGCATCCGTTGAACGTTCTGTGATCGTTGAACTCAAACTTGAAAAAAGCACTGATCTGGCCCGTGAGACCTATAACTCTTTTATGGGCGGTAATGCAACATTACTGGAACTCTCTGAAGCAAATCCTTACTTGGAATATAAAAGTCTCTCTTCGAATATAGATGAACTTCCGTATCCTTTCGGTTCGGCTCCTGTTTTTGCAGATGTTCTCCGCAGTATGACAACCAATACGGTTTCCGCCCCTTTTTCAAGCGGCCGTTACGGTTCGGTTTTTGTACAGTTAACCGGGCGCACCATGATCGATGAAGAACTTTATGCCGAAAAATATGATGAGCTTCAACAGACTCTCCTTGAAGAAAAACAGCAAATGGCATACGAAAGCTGGATGACCAACTTGAAAGAAAAAGCTGAAATTAAAGATAACCGCGTTGCGTTCGGTTTGAATTAATTGATTTTTACATAGAACACAAAACGGGAGCAATGCTCCCGTTTTTTATTTCGTATTAATTAATAGCAGGGGCGTATTGCAATACGCCCCTGCTAATTTACCATAATAAAAAAGGAACGGTCATGACCGTTCCCTACAATTTCATTAAATATTATTCTCCGTTCACGACTTACGATTCATTAATACATATTCGTTAAGTCTTGCTTGTCCTTCTTCCTTAAAAAGCGGAAACTTCCAACACTTAAACCGTCATCTTCAACCAGATCAATTTTAATGGTATATTTTAATTGGGTTTTCCTGAGGACCTTTTTATTTTCTTTTATAAAATCATATAGTAAGGGGTGAACTTTTAGTTCTATCCTTCGCTCGCGCGTATGTTGGCGAAAGTTTTTGACCCAACTGTCAATTTTTGTGATCATGCTTTCTTTACTTGGGATACGCCCATAGCCATGGCACATGGGACATTCATCTGAAAGCGAGAACATGATCGATAATCTTATCCGCTCCCGGGTCATTTCAAGCAAGCCATAACGGGAAAGATCGCTAACACTTACTGATGCCCTGTCTTTTGTCAGTTCGTCCTTGAAGGTTTTCACCAGATTTTTTTTGTTCTCAGGGATCTGCATATCGATAAAATCGATCACGATCAAACCGCTGATATCACGTAATCTTAATTGACGCGCGATTTCAATGGCTGCTTCCAGATTAACTTTAAGAATATTCTTTTCCTGGTCTTTTTGGCCAACGTAACGACCACTATTCACATCGATCACGAACATGGCTTCTGTATGATCAATGATCAAATGTCCACCGCTTTTCAGCCATACTTTTCGCCTTAAAAGCTTGTCTGTCTCTTCCGTTATCCTGTGGGCTCCAAAAAGCGAACCGTCTTTGTGAAAAAAGATACGCTCTACAAGTTCAGGGGCTACATCTTTAACATAATTTTGAATAGCCCGGAATTTGCGCTTGTTATCAACGACTACGGATTCTACTTCTTTTGTGAACATATCTCTGATCACCGAGGAGGTCATACTTTCATTTTCGTAGACTATCACAGCCTGGTTATTATTGTTTTTAACAGTAGAAACAACTTGATCCCAGGAGTTTAACAGTTGCTTCATGTCCTGTTTGATCTCTTTTTCTTTTTTACCGTCCGCAACTGTCCGGACAATAATTCCAAAGCCCGCCGGTTTAATAGATTTTGCGATCTCTTTGAGCTTGCTCCGGTGTTTGTAATTTTTGATTTTCTTTGAAATACCGATCGTATCATGGAACGGCGTTAGAACGGCAAAGCGCCCGGGGATGGCAATATCGGTTGTCAAACGGGGTCCTTTATTTGCATACGCGTCTTTAACGACTTGCACAAGGATGCGTTGACCCTTTTTTAGATCTTTAGGGTTTGAGAAGGTCCTTAATTTTAAGCTTCCATTCTCAAACAAGATATAATCTTTTATCTCCGAGAAACCTAGAAAGCCATTTTGACCCGTGCCCATATTCACAAATGCGGCATGGATACCCTGCTGAACATTCTCAACCGTCGCAAAATAAACATTCCCGACCGTAGAGACATCCTCGGGGGTTTCAATATAAAATTCTACTAATTGCTTATCTTCCATGATGGCAATTCGAGATTCCAGTGGGGTTTCACTAATGTATATATTTCTTTTCATTTTAGTCCTTTATGGTGGCATATTTTCGCTCACCGATAAAATAGGGGATATTTTCACCAAAAGCCAGTTTTAGAAATTCATCGGGTCGTCCGGTTTGTGAATTTATAACCCGGTAACAAACTGATAATTCTTTATTGCTTATATCCCAAGATTTGATAAAAGGTTTCAAGTTGATGGTCTTGTCCCTTTTTTTGCTTTTTCGCTTTAATAACACTTCTTTACTTGAAAGGCAATCTTCTAAATGGGCTCTGATTTCTTCCACGTTGATCTCTTCCATCAAATGAAGAACATAGTAAAGCTCTGTTGTATGTTCCATGATCGACGAGCGTTTTCCTTGAATACTTTCGGCCTTCAATATTTTTATCCCTCCCGGCAAGACTTTATTTAATGCTTCTTTGGGATTTTTTACTTCTTCGTTCAAGATGATATCCAAGGTTTCATTTCCAGCATCGAAGCCCATGGGAATCGGATAACCTGCCGCAATACGAGGGCGACGATTATAACCCTGTGTAAAGCGTAATGGCCAGCGCAAAATATTGCATACACGATAGATCACACGTAAAAAATCGTGATGAGAAATATAACGCATCATCCCCTTCTTCTCCAGCTGAAGTCGTAAAGTATAATAGATGGCGGGGTGTTCATCGCTTTTCTTTTCGATTTTGGCAGTGTCTGTTTTTGTTGCTTTGGCATCTTTTGCAACCAATGTCTTCAATGTCGCATCACAAAGCCCGCATGTACTGCAGTGAACCCGGCAGTCTTGTGTTGTTTCGCTTTGTTCCGCTTTTTCTATTTCCTCGCGCAAGAAATCTTCCTCGACACCTGTATTGATAAAAGACCAGGGTAGTGGTGTGTGGCGATCTCTTGCTCCGATCAATTTTTTAATATCTTTTCCGCTTTTTTCGATGGCCTTATCCCAAGCTTCCCGGTTGAAATGTTCTGACCAGGCATCAAAGCGAGCACCGTTTTTCCATGCCGCGTATAGAATTTTCCCTGTCGAGCGATCTCCTCTGGACATCAAGCTTTCGTAGATAGAGAATTGTGGGTCTCGGTGCATGATCTTGATACCGGGTAGTTTCAGCTGATTGCGAACAAAATATATTCTTCTTTCCAGTTCTTCGGGTGCTACATGCTCTTCCCACTGAAAAGGCGTATGTGCTTTAGGAATAAAGCTTGAAAGATTTACGTTTATCTTTGTGTGTGCATAAGAGCGGATCTTTCCGTATAGCTTCTTAATTAGGTCTACAATCCCCTGTAAGTCTTCATCTGTCTCGGTGGGTAGTCCTACCATAAAATAGAATTTTAATGTCTTGAAATTGTTTTCAAGAGCCAGCTCAACGGATGAAAAAATATCTTCTTCACTGATGTTCTTGTTGATCACATCCCTTAATCTTTGAGTACCGGCCTCCGGCGCAAAAGTAAGCCCGGAGCGTTTTCTGCCGCTGGCCGCTTCGAGGATCTTTATATTGAAAGAATCTAATCTCATAGAGGGAAATGAGATCGCGATATTATTTTCTTTACAGGTGGGAACGATCCCGTCAACAAGATTTTCCAGTTGACTGTAATCTGATGTTGACAGACTCAATAATGAAAGTTCTTCATAGCCGGTATTTTTCAGTGTGGCTTCTGTCTGTTTGATCAGGTCCGATGCTTCCCGTTCGCGAACCGGACGATAAATGATACCGGCATGACAAAAACGACAGCCCGCACCACATCCCCGTTGTATTTCCAAAGCAAACCTGTCTTGCACAACTTCCAATAGGGGTATGATCGGTTTATTGCTGTAATTCGCCGGATCAAGTTGTAATATCTTGGCGACTTTAAGCATTCCATCCCGTTTCCGGTTATATACCGCGGGAACATAAATACCCTTTTCGGGCATAGAGCAGGTTTTTAATATCTCCGCTCTTGAAACACCGCTGTTTTTTAATTTAGCAATAATTTGGGAGATCTCAACTGAAACCTCTTCTGCATCACCTATCACGAATATGTCAATGAAATCAGCTAGCGGTTCCGGATTAAAGGCACAACTTCCACCGGCGATGATAATCGGATCATTATTGCCGCGTTCTTTATTTTTCACCGGTATATTTGCCAAAACCATTGCATTTAGAACATTGCTATATGTCATTTCGTACTGCAGGGTGAAACCTACAAGATCAAAATCCGATAGCGGGTGTTTACCTTCAAGGGAAAACAGGGGAATCTCGTGTTTGCGAAGAAGAGCTTCCATATCCACCCAGGGTGAAAATGCACGCTCAGCTAAAATTCCTTTCTGTTCATTTAAAATATGATATAAAATATGGTATCCTATAAAGGGCATACCCACCTCATACGCGTCCGGATAAACCAGACAAACACGACAATTTGCATCTTCCCATGTTTTTTTACGAGTATTGATCTCATTACCGGTGTAACGACCGGGGCGCTCAACTTGGGTGAGAAGAAATGGAAGATTTTCTTGTATATTATCCATGGTGATTTAAAATCGTATTATTACCAGAGGGGAATTTATAGATTTATTTTGTTAATTTTCTTTCATCGTTAAACAGCCTAATATATTTAATAATCGTTCTAATACCCATAAATATAATTATTTTAATCCCTTATGCGAATTGGGGATAATAGCGGGTGAGTGTGCCAAAATAATAAGGCATAAAAAGTCTGATTAAGTAAAAAATCCCGTTGGATCAACGGGATTCATAATGCGGAAAGACCGGGATTCGAACCCGGGGTGCCGCGTTAACAGCACACACGATTTCCAATCGTGCACCTTCAGCCAGCTCGGTCATCTTTCCTTTAAAAAGCTGAATAAGATAGCGGATGCCACGCTTAAAGTCAATGAAAACAAAAGAAATAGGTTAAAAGTTGAAATATTCCGGTAATCTATAAAATCCACGCTATATTCTATCTTTTTATTTGACATTGACCATTATTTCAATTAATATTTTCCTGCAATTAAGATTCTTGTCCCTGCTGTATTTTAAGCGGGGTTCAATATAAAGTTTTCGTCCCCCTCTTGAGAAGTCCCTTATGGGACTTCTCATTTTTTGTCACAATTAAATTTATGTCATCTCGACCGTAATGAATCCGCCTTCTGGTGGATGAATGAAGTGGAGAGATCTCAAACACAAAAAAAGAAGTGTGAAATTTGAGATTTCTCCATTACGCTACGCTCGGTCGAAATGACAATATTTCCCTGTTCTTTGTTCTGAGATCATCTTGTCCCTTGATTCTTGTCTCTTGAATCCTTAACTTATCCCCGCACACAACAGGAGAGAACATGAATATACAATTGATCTACAATCCGAACGCGGGTGGTGGAAGGGGCGACAAGCTCTATCCGCTAATTCTAAAAGCCCTTCGCGATGCAGGACATACCGTTACACCCTATCGAACGCTTTATCGCTTTCACGCCACGGAAATTGTGAAACATCTTGATATTAACGCAAGTGATCTGGTCCTTGCGGCCGGCGGTGACGGAACTGCTTATGAAGTCCTGAACGGTATTATGCGAAATACCTCCTCTAAAGAGCACCCCCTAATGGGCGTTATACCTGTCGGCACCGGAAACTCATTTTCAGTCGATCTTAACATGAAAAAATGGGGAGATGGATTAAAAGCGGTTTTTCAAGGAAAATCCAGGGGAGTTGATGTCCTTGAATTTATCACGGAAGGTGATAAATATTATTCCATCAATGCGATTGGCTTCGGACTGGTTGCCGATGTGTCTGATCTTGGAAATAAAATGAAAAAGTTCATTGGTAAAACAGCTTATACTGTGGGAGCTGTAATGGAAATCATGCGTTTCAAACCCCAGAAGACTAAATTAGAAGTTGATGGTAAACTTTACGAATATAACGGTGTTTTCACCAATTTTTCCAACTCGGTATGGATTGGCGGTAATATGAAATTTTCACCGAACTCCATTATTGATGATGGCCTTGCAGAATGTCTGGTGCTTGAAGATCTGCCTAAAAAAGATCTGCTAAAGGTTTTCCCTAAGGTCTTTGAGGGAAGTCATCTTACCGTACCACAATTATCAGTTTATAAGGGCAGGCACTTCAAGGTCTGGTCCGATTCCCCAAAGATCTGTAACCCCGATGGTGAGATCTTTGGCGTGACGCCCTTGGAATTGACTGTGCTGAAGAAAGAGATCAAGGTGTTGACACTGTAAAGAGTTTATTGATCAATATACAAGAGGGCTCAACATGTTGAGCCCCTACTTTTATCTTTATACTTTTATCTTTAATCTTGAAGCGTAGCGATCATGACCGCTTTGATGGTGTGCATGCGATTTTCTGCTTCATCCCAAACTTTACTGTTTTTGGATTCAAATACTTCATCACTGACTTCCATGGCGTCAATACCGAATTTTTTATAGATTTCAGCGCCTACTTCTGTTTTAAGGTCGTGGAATGCCGGCAGACAATGCAGAAAAAGGGTGTCTACCTTGCCTGTCTTTGCCATCATGTCTGCATTTACTTGATAGGGTAAAAGAAGTTTAATTCTTTCTTCGAACTGGTCTTCTTCGCCCATGGATACCCAAACATCCGTGTAGATCACATCGGCATCATTGACGCCTTTGCTAATATTATCAGTGATCGTTATACTTGCATTATTTTCAGCAGCGATCTTTTGGGCTGTTTCAATAAGAGTTGCTTCGGGAAATAAACTTTGGGGAGCAACAATACGAAAATCCATTCCCATCTTGGCGGCACCTATCATCAAGGAATTTGCCATGTTGTTGCGGCCATCACCTACAAACGCAAAAGCGATTCCCTTTAGATGACCTTTTTGTTCTTTAATTGTTAGAAAATCCGCCAAAACTTGTGTGGGGTGAAAAGCATCGGTTAGTCCATTCCAAACCGGTACGCTCGCATGTTCGGCCAGGCCTTCAACTGTTTCATGCTTAAATCCACGGAACTGAATACCATCAAACATGCGGCCAAGTACACGCGCCGTATCGGCTACACTTTCTTTTTTACCGAACTGAACATCGTTCTTGCCTAAAAATTCCGGATGAGCACCTTCGTCTATGGCGGCTACCGTAAAAGCACAGCGAGTACGGGTTGAGTTCTTTTCGAATAATAAAGCAATATTTTTATTTTCCAGTCGCCGGGGGAATATTCCATCTTCTTTTTCTTTTTTAACTTGAGCCGAAAGCTCGATCAAATCATTGATCTCTTCCGGACTGTAATCCAGCAGGCTCAGAAATGAGCGTCCTTTTAAATTACTATTCATATTTGCCTCCTTTTTAACCCCCCTAATATACATAGAAGCGCTCATTGAATAAAGCGCAGAAAAAATAATTTTACATTTTTCATCCGGATAAATAATATTACTTTCTGCGAATGAGTGAAATTCGCCATTTGGTCAAACGTTACGTTTCTGTTCCCCGCTCAATAAAACTCCTTTTGCTTGGAGCTTTTTTATTGCAGTTGTTGAATGCTTCTTCGCATTTGATCCTGAATATTTATTTCAGAAAACTGGGTTATTTGGATTCTGATATCGCCGGTTTTATTTCGTATCGCTTTATCAGTATTCTGCTTTTTAGCATTCCCTTTGGTTTGATCATTAAGGGTAAAAAATTAAAACCCTTCTTTATGGCGGGAGCTCTTATTGTTCCGGTTTCCGGAATAGCAATATTATTTGCCGCTAATGCACATATTCCCTGGTTGATCAAATTATTTTTCTTTATTGCAAGTCTTGGTTTCATGCTTGAGCATGTTACCGCCTTACCATTTATTCTCCGGCATGGGAACAAAGATACCCTCAGTGAAAGTATCGCATTGAATTTTGCGGTTTGGAGTTTGGCAAGTATTGTTTCCGGCTTTTTAATTAAGGCTGTCTTTTCTCTCGCACCTGTAATAGGCTTAAACAGGCTTAGTGAGTTTGAGGTTTTACTGGGTTTTAGCGCTCTAAGTGCCTTGAGTATTATGCCTTTTCTTGCCATTAAAGAAAAACAGCCAACACCCTCAAATCACGATAATGTTTTTGCGCATTTAAAAAGTTACGACTGGAAAAAGATCTTCTGCGGATTGCTTCCTATGTTTCTGATCTCGACAGGTGCCGGATTAACAATTCCTTTTATGAATCTTTTTTTCAATTCTGTATTTAAAATGGACTCTGATGCTTATGCTCTTATGGGATCCATTGCGGCGGGTATCGTTTTTCTTGGTGGCATGCTAACCCCGATTTTGCGCAGAAAGCTGGGTTACGGGCTCTCCATTGCCATAACTCAATTTTCAGCTATTTTCTTTTTGCTTTTTCTTGCCTCTACAGAGCTCTATTCCGGCATGAGCTTTGCCCTATGGTTTGCTGCGGGTGCTTTTATTATAAGACAACCGCTAATGAATATGGCTTCGCCTATTACCTCAGAGCTTGTGATGAAATATGTGGGTGAACAAAATAGAGAATTAATATCAGCTATCGAAACGGGATTGTGGAATGCTTCCTGGTTTATCTCTGCAAAGATTTTTCAATTTTTGCGTAGTTTAGAATTGCCCTATTATCAAATTTTTATTATAACTGCTATTCTTTACAGTTTTGGCACTGTTACTTATTTATTCCTTGTAAAAAAATATAAAAAACAAGTTGCGCTCGGCGATCAAGATACTTAGTGCTTATCGAACTCTTTCTTCAGGGCAATGGCGCTTTCATAAGCGGCTTCATAGCGCTCGGCACTATCTTCCCAAGAAAATGATCTTTGCATGGCGCGCTTTTGCATGCTCTTATAATGTTCTGGTCGGTCATAGTAGGTTGATATAGCCCAGCCGATCGTATTGTAAATAGCGCGTTCCGTGGCATCAAAAAATTTAAATCCCGTACCTTCTCCCGTCTCTTCATTATATTGCTCTACGGTGTCCTCTAGTCCGCCGGTTGCCCTTACGATAGGGAGTGTGCCATATCGCAATGAGTAGATCTGGTTAAGCCCGCAGGGCTCATATAATGACGGCATAATAAAGAAATCGGACCCTGCTTCGATCTTGTGTGCCAGAGTATTGTCATAACCGATCTGTACGCCTATCTGTCCCGGATATTTTGTTGGAAGCGAGGCAAAATATCCTTCCAGCTCTTTGTCACCCGAGCCCAAAATAGCGAATTGAACATGCATGTTCTTTATAGTGGCTTCAATACAGTTGGCCAATAGGTGTAATCCCTTTTGTTCTGCCATTCTTGATACGATCCCGATAATGGGGGCGTCATTTTCCGCAAGACCATAATGCTTGCGAAGCGCCTTCTTGCAGACAGCTTTCCCTGTCATGTTTTTTACATTGTAGGATTTTGATATTAATTTATCGTTTTCCGGATCCCATTCGGAGTAATCAACACCATTTAAAATGCCAATATACTGCTCTCCTTTAGAATGCAAGATGTTGTCCAGTCCATGAGAATAATCCGGTGTAAGTGTTTCATTGGTATAAGTAGGACTAACGGTATTTACAATATCGGCAAAATGTATTCCGCCTTTTAAGAGGTTAATACCTCCAAAGTCTTCAAACACATATTGGTTGAAGTCTTCATCGCGAAAACCGAGATAGCTGTAATCATTTTTAGGATATTTTCCCTGATAGCCAATGTTGTGAATGGTTAGTACGCCCGCGGCACCCCCAAGATTAGGGTCGTCCCAATGATGTGTTTTAAGATAGGCCAAAGCTGCTGAAGCTTGCCAGTCGTGAGCGTGAACAATATCTATCTTTACTTCCAGGGTTTTGCAAAGATACATTGCAGCTTGTGATAGAAAGGCAAAGCGTTTGGGGTTATCCAGGTAATCTTGCATTGCCAGATTATGATACATGCCGTCACGAAAAAAATAATTCTGAAAATCAATGAAGTAGTAATCCAAATTATCATTGATCTTCTTGGGGTGCACAAGGCACCATTCTTCGATATTCCCCATCCAAACATTCATAGAAAACGGTGCTTGATCCGAGCGTATCAGATCAGATGGTATGCTTGCATAATAGGGCATCACAACAATAACTTTATGCCCTTTTTCCGCCAGGGTCTTTGAGAGTGCTCCGGCTACATCGGCCAATCCGCCGGATTTTGCATATGGAACACTTTCTGATGTTACAAAGAGAATATTTTTCTTTTTACTCATACCAATCCTTTCCCATGTTGAGCTATCAATACTTGCACCATATAAAAAACCTGCGCTACTACGTAATAAACATAATACCACAGGTTTAAATTACAAACTATTTTGTGTTCAGCTTGAATGTGACCGGGATCGAAATCCATACACCCACATTTCTGTCACGCTGTTTTGCTGGTTTAAATTTGGTCTTTTTGATTGCGCTGATCGCGGCTTCGTCCAGTCCCGTACCGGGCATGCCTTTTAGAACAATGCAGTGTTCCACTACGCCGTTTTCGTTAATGAACGACTGAATATTCACTGTGCCTTCGATACCTGCTTCTTTTGCGATTTCAGGATAAACCGTATTGCGCGAGATAGCTGCCTGGCCACCGATGGGTGTAGGGGGTTCATCGTAAGCAATGAATTCCACCACGATTCCGTCACCTGCACTGGGTGGGGGTGGCGGTGCATCAATTGCTTCGTAATCATCAAAATCCATATCTTCGATCGTAAAATCTTCCGAAATTTCTTCGTCTTCACTCATAACCGGAATAGAAGGACGTTGCTGTGGTGCTTGCATTTGCTGAAGTTCGATCTGTGGGATTTCTTCCGACTGTATGAATTCAATGATTGTTTCTTTTTGAATCTTTGATTCGCGTTCAAATTTCGGGAAAAGATAGACCACTAAGACAACAAAAACCAAAACCACAACCACTGCGATCTCTGTGACAAAACCTGAGCGTGCTTTAAAGCGTTCAAATTGTTTTGTTGACATTATTATGACTCCTGTTCTATCTATTTAGGTTTCGCTGAATAATTAACTTTCAGCGCACTTGCATCCCTTAATTCGTTCTGAACGTCAGAAACCATTCCCATTTGAGTTTCTTGGTCCGAGCGCAGCGAAATGGTCAGCATATTGTCATTTCTGCGCAGGGGATAGATCACTTCAGATACGTCTTCGACGTTCAGTAATTTATCTTGAATGCTGATGTTGCCCGTGCGGTCGATAAAAACAAAGAGAACCGATTGTTTCGGTGTGTCCAGTTTTGCTATTGACCGTGCGCGTGGCAATTTGACCTTAAGTCCTTCCACTGTTTTCAATGATGTTGCCGCCATAAAAAAGATAAGCAACATGAAAATAATATCAGACATTGAGGAAGTGGGAATTCCCGCTTTGGGTTTACTTTTTTTCTTTATCGCCATATTTCCTCCTACTGCGTGCCGATAAGTGCAAGTTTTTTGACATTTGCAGCAGTCAACTGATCAACCACATCAATATAGTCCTGGTATTTTGTTTTCCGGTCCGTTTGAACTGAAAATACCATATTGGGGTTACCTGCCTCAAGCTGGCGCGCGTGCGCAGTGATCTGATCAATCGGGATGACATCCTCATTGAACAGCACATCGCCATTTGCATTGATCAAGACCATGGTAATGTTCTTGGGGTTCAATTTGATCTCCGAATCACCGGGTGGGGGCAAAACAACACCAAGTCCTTTGTCGGTGTCAACATTAGACACGAGAAGGAAAAAGACCAGTAACAGAAACGCAATGTCAGACATTGACGAACTGGGGATCTCTGCAGGTGGACGGTTTTTCTTACCTAACATGTGATCTTCCTATTGTTTCCGTTTTATTTTTTGAGCTTTTTGTTCTCTATCGTATCTAACAGATCCAATGACTTTCTTTCCATATCAATGACAAGGTTGTCAATCTGGAACAGAAAGAAGTTTTGGAACACTTGAATGATCATAGCAACAACAAGGCCAAAGAGGGTTGTCAAGAGTGCCTGAGAAATACCAACGGCAACAACTGCCGGAGACATATCGTTAGCTGCAGCAATATCCTGGAATGCTGTGACCATGCCGGCAACCGTACCGGTAAAACCAAGCATCGGGGCAATAACGATCACGGTAGATAGCCAGATCTGGTTCTTTTCAAGGAAGGTCATTTCCAATGAACCAATCGTGTCTAAGGTTTTTTCTACTCTTTCCAAACCTTTTTCTGCATGGCGAAGAGCTTCTGAGTACATAACAGCAATAGGACTAGTGGATTCTTCACATAATGCGAGAGCTGATGCAATTCCATCTTCTTCAAGTGTAGTCATGATTGCGTTGGTGAAAGCTTTTGTTTTGGTTGAAATTGTAATAAGTGCATAAAGGCGTTCAAATACAATAACAATACCAACAATAAAAACACCGAGGATTGGCCACATGAAGGGACCACCGTCTAAAAAGAGCTTTACCATAAATTTGACCTCCAAATTATCGTTTTAATTTACGTATACAACATATCATATTAAGAAAATACACAGATAAAGTCAATATAATATTGACCTCTTATACAATTTTCAGCCATTGAAAAAGGGGTTTTTCTTTATATTTTTCAATAATCTTTTCGTTATTTTTGTTGATCATCGAATTATCGATTTTCGAACTTCTTACTGTGCGGCCAAAAATTTTCTGGCTTGTTGTATGGATTCATAGGCTTTCTTAAATTGATTATCGCTTAAAAGCCTGGTCTCGTAATAAACATTGTTGTTCCACCAGATCTTTGCAATTTCGGATTTTATCTGCATCTCAAGATATTCCTGATCTTTGGTGAGTTCGTCTTCTTTAAGTTTTTCTACTTCTTTAGAGGCAAAATCAAACAACTCTGAAATAAAATTCTCATCAAATTGAACATCATAAATAAAGGAGTCTGCATTAGTTTTATACTCCGGATGCTTCCGGGCATATTTTTGGGCAAATTTGAAGAAAACCCGCACATCGTTACTAAATATTTTCATTGTGCTTTTGCTTAGATCGTAATTTCGTTTCACGATGATATCGGGAGTAATGCCACCGCCGCCGTAAACGATCCTGCCGCTTTTGGTATTGAATTTTGGTCTGATATTTAAATTTTTATCCAGAGAATCGTTGAACACACTGTCAGGAAGTGTATAAAGATCTTCGTAGTATTGTTCTTTGCCGTCATTGTATGAACGTTGGATCAAGCGACCGGAGGGTGTAAAGTAATGTGCCGTGGTAACCCGAATGGCTGATCCGTCACGCATGTTCCATTGGTTCTGAACAAGGCCTTTTCCAAATGAAGTTTCGCCGACGATCAATCCCCGGTCAAGATCCTGCAATGCGCCGGAAACGATCTCGGATGCAGATGCAGAGCCGCGATTGATCAAGACGGTCACGGCTATATCTTCATATTTGCCTTTTTTGGTTGCAATATGATAGCGATTTGCCGTGCGAATACGACCCTCGGTATACACAAGCGTATCACCTGTTTTTACAAATTCATCAAGAATTTCTACGGCTTGGTTCATGTATCCTCCACTATTATAGCGAAGATCAAGAATGACTGATTTCATACCTTCTTTTTTAAGAGATTCCATTGCGTTTAGAAATTCTTTATAGGTTTTTTCTGCAAATCGGTTCAGTAAAACATAGCCGGTTTCATCGTCCAGCATAAAATATCCCGAAACGGAATAAAGAGGAATATCATCACGAATAATAGTCACATCAAAAGGTTCTTCAACACCGGAGCGTAACACAGTGACCACAACTTTGGTGCCTTTTTTTCCACGGAGGCGTTTTTTGGTTTCGCTCCGTGTGATCTTGTAAGCAGATTCATCATCTATCTTGAGGAATTTATCACCGGATTGTAGTCCTACCCTGTTGGCGGGGGTCCCGATAATTGGCGATATAACCGTTATATATCCGTCAATAATATCATACTCAATTCCTATGCCCTGAAATTCTCCCTCGAATGTTTCCCGAACGGTTTTGAGTCTTTTTGCGGGAATATAGACCGAGTGAGGATCCAATTCCGCAAGAAGGCCGCGGTAAGCGCCTTCCATTGTGCTGTCCCAGTTCACATCTTCAACATAATTTTCATTAACGATTCCAATTATATCGGTTAGTACCTGAAGTTTTTCGTAGATGTCTCGTGAATCGGCGCGAAGACGGGAAATCTGGGTAATGCTGAACACTAACGCCAAAACTACCATTGACAGGACAATGGTTTTTTTATTTCGTTTAATAAAGACCATAATTTTTTCTTTCTCCATGATTTTCCAACCGTTTTCCAGCAATTATATTAATTTAATCGCCTTTCTCCTATCATTTGTTTCACATTTACTTAATTTTAAATGAGTGTTAAAAAATATCTGACAAAGCAAAAACGCGATAAATCGCGTTTTTACTTTATCTTTTTCTTTCAGTTCTTAGTTTTTCCTAAAGAGTGAAAGTAAATTCGTATTCAGCTACAAGCTTATCAAGCATCGGCGGGAAAGCAGCTTCTTTTTTCTGTTCTTCCAGTGCTTTTACAATCTCGGCTCTAACATCATCAAGGGTTTTGCCTGCTTTGCGGTCTTCAATTTTGATAATGTGGTAACCGTATGGTGTTTCAACAAGATCGGTGATCGTACCTATCGGTAGAGTAAAACTTGCATCTTCAAACGACTGAACCATGCGGCCGCGAGGGAAATCGGCATAAAGGCCGCCGTTCATATTTGAACCGGGGTCTTCGCTGTAAGCTGCTACTAAAGAAACAAAATCTTCGCCACTTTGAGCGCGTTTTTTCACTTCTTCAGCTAAAGCTTTAATACTATCGGCTTCTTCTTGTGATTTATCCTGTGTTAGGAAAAGAATATGCCGGACTGTTGCGGTTTCCTGTGAATATTGCTCTTTGTTGTTGTTGAAATAATCAACGATCTCTTCTTCGCTTGCGCTGACATCAATATTTTTTAATGCGATCTCGTCAATATATTTCATAATTAACATGTTCTTGCGCGTGTCTTCACGGACAAAAGCAATGTCGATCTGCTGGAGTTTCAGCTGTTCAAGAAATGCTTCTTTTCCGCCATTGGGAACGTAAAGATTTTGTTCTATAAAAGCATCAATGCTATCTTTTGGGATCGATAAGCCTTCTTTTTTAGCTTCTTCGATCAGAATATCCTGTTGTGCTTTCAGCGTTACGATCTGCATGACAAATGATTCGATACGGCTGGGATCTACATTTGAAATAATAGAAATATCGCCGCGCATGCCCTGATAAACAGATTCCATTATATCATAATTTTTGATCTCAAACGAAGTGGCGGTGGCCAGCACAACGGATGTATCGGGGTGCATATAGGGGATTTTTTCGCCCATAACTTCAAAAAATTCTACTTGGTCCGGGGTAAGGTCGGCTTTATCCGAACACCCCACAAACATCATTGCTGCTAATGCCATAATGAGTAAAGTCCTTTTCATTTATTATCCTTTCTGTTGATTTAAGTATTCAATTTCCATGTGGTAGTCCCACAGGTTAAAATATAAATTACCACCTTGCCACTCAACCTCTCCGCGCTGAAAATCGTTTGTCTCAGAGCGCAGAAATTGCTTTGCCGGGAAAAGCGGTTTTTGGTAATTGTCATTCACAATTAAACGATATGCATCCATGCCGCCCAAAAAGAATTCCTTAACTTCCGGGTTTTTAACTTGCTGGCGTCCAAAAGATTGGTCGACGGGTACCCAGCCAAGGCCTTCAAAATAAACTTCACACCAGTCGTGCAAATTTTTATTGCCCGGATGAAGCATCCAGCCACTTTGCCAACGGGCGGGGATTCCGTTGTAACGGGCAAGAACCATAAATAACAGTGTTACCTGGCCGCAATCACCATGATTATTAGCAATTACATATTCCGGTATATTTTTAATCGTTGAATATTCCCGAGCGCTTGCCCATGGGTAATTGTCGGTAATATGGTTAAATATTTTTTGTAGGATCTGGTAAGGTTCTTTTTCCTCGCCAATGATATGATCAGATAGCGCCTTAACGGCGGGGGTAAATATTAGATGGGGATCACGTTCGGCTGTGTATTCCTTATATAGGTGGCTGTTTTTATTGTATGGTTCGATCTCTATATTCTCAAGATCATACCACTGAGGGCGGGTCGTGGTTGAAAAAGTAATTTCAAAAACAGTCGGCTTGTTTGCGATCGCGGGTTTTTGCATATATAACGTTCTTTGAAGCTGCGTGTTAGGGGCAAGAATATAATCTTCCTGGCTGGTTGAAATTAATTTTATATCTTGTTGGCGTACATTGCCCTCCCTTGGGAATGGCAACCAGCAACGAACCAATTCGCCTGCCGGGATCGCATCTGCATCAACTGTAAGCGTATATGTGAATTTCATTTTAACCGGTTTCCCTGTTACGCCTTTGTTGTTTTTTACTTCTTCTAAAATGATCGGCAGGTTTTGTTCGAGAAATTCAACAAGATCGTTTCCCTTTTTACCATCGATCTTGATCTTTTGGGCTTTTGCGTCTTTATCAATGCGGAAGAGATTTTGTGCTGCTTTGGCAAAATAGCGGTCTTTGCCATTAATGGTCATTTTTTCAAGAGCTTTGCTTTCTCCCCATGCCCGGAGCTGTTCATCGCTAACATTCGGATAGTACTTTTGGATGTAGGGAAGAACATCATCAAGGGTTTTATTAAAATCCTGCTCAATACGATGCATGATGTCTTTTTTTTCTTCCAGGGTAATACGTTCAAGGGGTGTGATCTTGTTTGACACTATTGATCTATTGATCTGTTTTTTTGCCAAGTTATACTGTCCCTTTTCGATTTTTTCATCTATGGAGCTACATCCGCTCATAATGGTAAGCAGTAGAATGAACAAGAAAGAGACCCGTGCATGAATCATATCGGGTTCCTACTTTTTCTCGATCATTTCAAGATTTGCCCGGGGTAGAAGAACTTCTTTTTTGGTTTCATAAAGCTTCACTTTTGCGACGCGGGCAAGGGAGCCTGATTCCAGACGTTGTAGTTCGTGGGGTAATTCGGTAACCTCTCCGAGCATTCCAAAATATGGTGCGCGGATCACGCGAACTTCAGTGCCTTTGTCCATGCCAAACAATTCGGCTTTTTCTTCTTTCAGTTTTGTTTCGCCCTTAAGCGGTATGATGATCTCCGGGCGAATAACACCGGCGCGGATCTGTGTGGCGCCATTGATCGATGCCATCTCGCCTTTGTGAAAAGATAAAAGTTTAAATGTCTGATCGGCCATATGGACCTCACCGAATCCTTCGGTAATGATCAGGGTCGTTTTGATATCTTCCTGACCGGTAATGGCAACACCGATATCGTAGCCAACGATCTTTTTAATATCGCTGTAATTAAATCCACCAACCACTATACCAATTGCGCCTAAACGCTCGGCTTTTTTAAAGGTCTTGTAGTTTAAAAATGAACCGCCAACTAAGATTTTATCTTTGCAGTCATCTGTGATCATATCTTCTGTAATGGGGGTTGTTGTATTTTGGGTTAAAATTTTGATCTCGCCACGACGTTCACCGCCAATACCAAAAATTCCCTGAATAAAGGAAGCGGCAGTACTGACCTCGACACCTTCATTCTTGATAACACCGGTTACTTCACCGTTAATATACGCCTGAACGGAAACGGGGACGGGTGCTTCGCGAATGATCGCTTGTCCTGTAACACTTGAAACGGCCTCAAGTGTGCCGGTTGCCGGAGCAATAGCTTTTGTTTTGAACAAACCAAATAAACCGGGTGTTTCGGCAATAATATCATCTTTTTCAAGTTCGTCGCCAGGCTTTTTAATAAGCAGCTCCGGGATCTCGCTTGCTTCGATGTTCAGCATATTAGCCAAGTTGACCGGAACAACGTTTCCGGGAAGGTTTGTAGTTGCAACGACATCTTCGGCATTGACCTTGGCGCCTATTTTTACGGTCACCTTGCCCTTTAGGGGCAGGCGACGGGTTTTGTGAACTATGGTCTTTGGTATAACTTTTAATCCGGGGGTATATGCGTGTGCCATATTTTCTCCTTTATTATAAATAACGAAGCATGGGCTTCAATTATTTATTCTCAAATTCATTAACGATTTGACTCCATTCCTGAAGTTTTGCTACGCGCAAGGCGGGGTCTTCGGGAAAAACAAATGGGCGGCGACCGCGAGCGTCGATGATCACACCAACCAAGCCTCCGTAAATATTGGTTTTAACGGTTTGTCCCGGACCGGCACCCACATCAATACCGCGGGCCGGGATGATCTCGGCTTCCATGGCTTCGTAAGGGGCTTCGAACAATTCCATTTCGCCCAGGGTGTATGCTTTATCGATCATCTTGCCATTGGGGAGAGTAAAGCGAATTCTCATGTATTCTTTGCCCGGTTTGATTCGTCCGACCGGTGCAATACAGGTACCAAGACGAAGAAGACAATCTTTGTTGAACACTTCTGTCGCGGCTTGTTCGTGTACAGCCGATAATACGCCAAGTTGTGGCATCATAAAAATGGAATCTACGGCAATCTGTGTGATCCCCTCTGGAAGGAAAGCGTCGATCATCATACGGGCAGACTGGTGGCGGCGCGGGGCGTGTGACAATACACCACCTGAGCCAACCATGAGATCAAGATCCATCATGTTGACCAGGGTCTCACCCGATGAAGATTGATCAAAGGCATCTGAAATGGTTCGTTCTTTTTGAACGCCTTTCAGTCCAACGGCAAATTCTTTATGCTGAATAAAGGATAAGCGTAAAGCTTCTCGCGCGATAGCTTGTTCAATTTTTAATTCTTCCAAAGATTGAGGGATCGTGGTTGGGCGGATCATTTTGTTGCCAATACGGTTTCTCAGATCGATCTCATCAATTTCAAATGGCATCCAGCGAAGAATATTGGGTAGTGTGGCTGATGCCAATACGTTTGATATGGAATAACTCATTCCGAGGTTAGCGCTAACTGTGCGGTTAAATATGGGATCGCCTTTTTCAAGATCTTTGAAAACCGAAAAAACATCAGTTGTAGCACCGCCGATATCAACACCAAGAACCGTGATACCTTCTTTCTTGGCGATGACTTGCATGATCTCGCCCACGGCGCCCGGTGTGGGCATAATTGGGGCATCGGTCATTGCCATCAATTTTTTATATCCGGGGGCCTGGGCCATAACGTGTTCCATAAATAAGTCATGAATCTTATCGCGGGCCGGACCGAGATTTTCCCTTTCAAGAACGGGCCTAATATTGGGAACGATGCTTAGATCGGTTTCACCGGATAAATTATTTTTTATCTCTGGGTTTGCTTTTTGATTACCCGCATAAATGACCGGAAGTTTGTAATTGATGCCAAGACGTGGTTTGGGGTTTGCGGCCTTTAACAGTTCAGACATTTCAACAACGCCCTTAATGTTGCCCGAATCGGTTCCCCCGGAAAGTAAGATCATGTCGGGGCGAAGGTGTCTGATCCTTTGGATCTTCTCGTGCGGCAGGCGACCGTCGTTAGATGCAAGAACATCCATCACGATGGCGCCTGCGCCCAATGCTGCGCGTTCAGCAGATTCGGCGCTCATTGCCTTCACAATGCCGGTTACAACCATCTGAAGGCCTCCGCCGGCTGAGCTGGTTGAAATATAAATATCGACACCTTTGTCACCCTTTTGGGGTGTAATGATCTTATTGCCCTCTAAAATTTGGCGACCGCGAAGTTCTTCGACTTCCTTCGCCGCATTCAATACCCCTTTTGTTACATCTTCAAATGGAGCTTCAACGGTTGTGGGCGCTTCACCTCGAACGATCAGCCTATATTCATCACCTTGTTTTTCGATGAGAATAGCTTTTGTTGTGGTGCTGCCGCAATCCGTTGCAAGAATGGATTTAATTGCTTCCGGTTTCATAAAGTCCTCATTTTTATTTTTATCATGCGATAAATTATTGATCTATATTATTTCTTTGCTGTAATTTCAAATCAAGTTTGTAATCTATGATTTTTTATTAAAAAAACCACCTTAAACGAAAAATTTTATATACACAAAAATCCAAAACAATGGGGCAACAACCGCAAGGGAATCAAAGCGGTCTAAGAAACCCCCGTGTGTTAATAAAATGTTGGATGAATCTTTTACGCCAATTTCTCTTTTTATCTTTGATTCCACAAGATCTCCCAATTGCCCGAATATTCCCGCGCAAATGGCAATAGCGATATAATCAAAAACATGAAAAACCGGGATAAAATCAATTAGCCATAAAATTATCATTGCAATACCTGAAAATATAAAACCACCGACAGCTCCCTCAACTGTTTTTTTGGGACTTACCGAGGAAAAAAGCGGGTGCCGACCCAGCAACTTGCCGACATAATAGGCGAAAATATCTGTGGAATATACGGCAATGATCATTGTGATAACAATATTCCGGCCAATATCAATTTGGGGGTCTGTGTTTATTTCAATATTTCTCAATAGGATCATTGCGCCCAAGCTCAACCCGGGATAGATCACGGACCCAAGCCCAACAAAGGACATCTTGATGAATTCTGAGCTTTTATAAAAAAGAAGGCTGAAATTCGTAAAAATAGCCGCAAACAGTAGTATCATAAAAACAATGTCAAAACGTGTAAAAAACATTGCCAATAAACACATGGGGGTTACAATCAGGGTCAACACCATTAAAACACGCGGTGGGTAGTGAACCATTTTAAGAAGCTCATATTGTGAGAACATCGCAATAAGGGCTACGACGGCTAAAAACCAACCATCGCCGAACCATGCAGCCGCCAAAATAATGGGTGCTCCGGTAAAACCAATTAGTAGTCTTTGTTTGTGTGATTTGTCCATGCTGATTTCCAGTCTTGAATATACGGAATCGGCATGGCTTAATAAATGTTTTTATGGGAATTTTTTAGACTATTTCTACGATGTTGATATTGTCTTTTTTAACATCTATTCCATGGCGGCGAAGGTCGCTCATATCTGTAGTTGTAATAAGAACTTGTTTCGCGTGCATTATTTTTTCCACTATCTTTTTACTGTTATCAATATCCAGCTCCGCAAAAAGATCATCGAGTAAATAAATTGGTTCCGCGCCTTGAAGCCCTGTGATGATTGCTCCTTCGGCAAGTTTCAGCATGGTCATCCAAATCTTATGCTCGCCCTGCGAAGCATAGTGGATCAGGGGTGTATCGTTTCGCAGAAAGAGATATTTATCATAATTTGGGCCCCATAGTGTTCTACGCAGGATAATCTCTTTCTCAATATTGTTTTGTGTTTGTTCGCCGTGGATGATCTGAAAATCTGCTTCTGTTTTAGCGCTTAAAGACGGTTTATAAACGATCTTTCCCGTGCTTTCATTGTTGAATGTTGACGCATATAATTTTTCAAGGTGTGTATTAAACAATTTTATAAACGAGCTTCTTGCATCGGTGATCCTGAACATTATGGGGGATAATTGTTTGTCATAAGCTTCCAATTGAGCCGTATAGGTATATTCTTTTTTTTCACTAAGTTGTTTTAAGTGGATATTCCTGTTTTTTAATAATTTTCGGTACATGATCAAGTCTTGAAGGTAGGTCCGCGAGATCTGTGCAATAAAACGATCAAAATAGATCCGGCGCTCTACACTGGGGCCAGCGGTAACACGAAAATCTTCAGGTGATTGAAACACCAGGGGAAAACTTCCAATAACATCTGCCATGCGGATCATGGTTTCCTCGTCAAATATAAAGCGTTTACCTTTTTTCTTAAGGTAATTGGCTTGTGCTTTATCATACTTGCTGTCTTTCCATGTACTGGCTATTTGAAAAAAATCCGCATTTTGTTTGATCATATCAACGTCTTGCGGTGCTTTAAAAGATTTGGTAAACGCAGTAAAATATATGGCTTCAAGCAAAGATGTTTTTCCAACACCATTTTTCCCAAGGATCACATTGACGCCTGGTTGAAAATCAACCGATTTTTCTTCAAAGATGCGGAATTTTTTAACTGTAAGTTGTTTTATCATAAGCTGATCAATATACGATTAATTGGGGCCTTAAAGAATAGATTAAGCTTGTTCTATAGGTTGGTTTTAGCGGGTTGTTTGGTTGGTGAAAACCTTCCTTCAAGTCCCAGTGAAAAAATAAACGGTGCATAATTGTTGATAGATGAAAATTGTGAATCTGAAAAACCTATCTGTGCGTTCACTTTATATTTTTCACCACCGATGGCTATAAATATCACTGGCTCAAAAAACGCATCAATGTATTGATCGCCGGTAATAACATTATCGATCTTAGTCCGGTATGCGTTTACAAACGCTTCCCGAAGAGCCAGTCCGATTTTAAAATTCTTCGTCCGAAAACCCATATCTATCTGAGCATAGATTTTGTGGTAATCTGTTGTTCGGAGAATATTGGTGTCTGTATTCCTGAAAAATGTTGTTCCGTGCCCAGTTCCAAGATAGGCTTCTAATACAATTTTGGGGTTAATTGATGTATAGTATCCAATCGCAGCATCCCCATAATATTGTCCGGAATTGTGTGAAACGCCCATTTCTGTTCCAAATACATCAAGAAAATTAATGTTTAATTGTGTGGCAAGGTGATCGGAAAATGCCCAGGCACCTTGAATATCACCACCCAACCCTTTAATTTTTGCGCTAACTTGTATTTCGTTCTTTTCTTGTAAAAGTGGTGCGTTGGCTCCGTTTGGGTAATAAATAAACGAGGTACAGGAAAAGAAACTGAAAACCACAACAATAAACAGTAGTGTTTTTTTCATTATATTACCGTATTGTTTTATTTTTACATTAAGCGGATCGGCATCAAAAGAAAGAGTATTTCTTCGTCTGTTTGTTGTTCTGTGGGAAAGAACAACCCCGCCATTAAAGCATTCTTTAGGTGAATCTCTACTTTTTCGCCATCTATGTGGCGGATCATTTCACGCATATAATCCGAATTATACCCGATCACAAATTCTTCGCCCGTGTAGTCCAGGGATATTTCTTCTTTCGCCGTTGATGCGGTTTCAATATCTTCGGCTTTAATTAATGCGGTATTTTGTGAAAAGGTTAATGATATTTGTCGTGTGTTCTTGCTCGCAAAAATACCCACTCGTTTTACAACAGAAAGAAGTTCATCTATTACAACAAGTACCTTTTTGTCGTTTTCGGCAGGAATAACACTTTCATAATCCGGGAAGCGTTCTTCAATGATCCGTGAGTAGATAGTGGTATTTTTTAGTTCAAGCATAACATGATTATGGCCGATACGTAAAGTAACAAACTCAACATCTTTAATACTATTAACACAAAGGTTGAGAAATTTCGGGGGAACAATAATATCTTTTATATCATCTGCACCCTGAAATTCTTTAAGAGTATATTTTACAAGACGGTGACCATCTGTAGATACGGCGCGTAATTCATTTTCATTAAATTGAAAAAGAACGCCATTTAGCGCTACTTTCATTTCGTCACGGCTAACTGCAAAACCTGTTTTTTCAACAATGCGTTTGAATTTTTCTGCTTGTAGGGTAATGATCTTACTGTCATCAACAATCGGTTCGGTTGGGAATTCCATAGCGGGATGACCCATGATCTTATACTCACCCCCGGCATCTGTTGTAATAATTACCTGCTCATTTTCAATATAAAAATGTAACAGAGTGTTGGGTAGTTCGCCGGTGATCTCTTTGATGATCTTACTGGGAACTGCAATCGCACCTTCTTCTTCCATTTGAATATCACATGAAGCTGTCATGGTGATTTCAAGATCAGTGGAGCGCATTTTTAAAGTATTGTCTTTAACAGTAAAAAGAATACAAGATAAGATCGGTAAAGTAGATCTAACCGGTGTTACATTGGAGACCTTTTGTAAGACATGAAAAAAGTTTTCTTTTGAAACAGTAAATTTCATTTATCACCTCGATCATTTAAAGCATTGACGACAATTAATTTAATATCTTTTTCTTTAAAATACATAGTAATTTTCTTATAACTGTGAATTTCGTGAATATTATTTAAATATTATTAATTATAAGGGATTTAGAGATTTCTTGTAAAGTGGATAAGTATGTGTAAAATGTGGATAATTTCCTAATAACAGCATTATAATATCAAAAAAAGAAAAATTATTAATCTTATTCATAAATTAGAATTTAATTTCCACATAATATTTACCATACAACTTTTCCATCCAGTTTTCCCAAAACAACGATTGTTTTTGATTTAGGGCCATATTTTCAAGGATTGGGTAATGACTTTCCAAGCTAATCTTTTCAGAACCAAGGCGCTTGTTTAAGCGTATTATATGAAAACCATAAGGAGAAATAAAGGGTTCTGAAATTTCCCCCTCTTTCATATCTTTAGATATTTCACCAAACTCAGGGATCTGTAAAGTTTCCAAAGCAAATTCACCCAAATAGCCACCATTCATTTCAACATCGGGATCTTCGCTGTATTTCCGTGCAAAGTATTCAAAATCACCATGTTCTATAATGCTGTCGCGCAATGTGGATAACATGTTAATAACATATTGATTATCAGATTCGGTTGCTTGAATTGAAAAAAGAATATGCCTGGCGTGGATCAATTCACCCCGAATTTCTATGGTTTGAATTACATGATAACCAAATTGAGTTTCAATGGGTTGAGATATTTCACCCGGTTGTAAAGAAAACGCCGCCCTTTCAAATTCCGCAACAAAAGTACCCTTGGATACAAACCCAAGATCACCGCCACCCTCAGCAGAACCGGGATCTTGAGAGTATTGAAACGCCGCATCTTCAAAGGTAAGCGTTCCCTCTATTATTTGGGCCCTAATATCATCGATCATATCCAGGGTGTTTTGTTTTGATTCGGGTGAGGGTTTTTCCGTGATGAGAATATGGTCAATGTCTATTCTTTCCGGGAGATCCGGTAAAGAATCTTTATTGGTATTGTAAAAATCAACAACCCCGGGACGGGATATTTTTATTTTAGAAAATTTTTCTGCTTGAAGTTGCTGAGAGACCATAGAGCTTTTTACGCGCTCATAAAGCATTTCCCGGATCTTTCTCATGGGTGTATCAAAATACATCTCAAGAACTTCTTCCGAGCCGGCCATTTGAATATATTGTTCAATTTGCTGCTCAACGGTCATTTCAATATTTCGCTCATTAACCTCAACCGAGTCAACTTCCGCCTGAAGAAGAATGATCTTTGAATTTACAAGATCGCGCAAAGCCTGTTTTTGAATAACGGCAAAGGCTTCGGGGTTTTTGTAAACATCAACACCGCCTTGTTGTGCAACTTCAAAAGCATACTGGTTCATTTCAGAAAAAAGAATAATATTTTCTCCAACAATAGCCGCGATCCCGTCTATCATTTGTTGAGCGGGAAGAAACATCGCGGTAATTAGCAATAAACTAGTTATCAGTATTTTTGATAATTTTGACATTAATACGATCCTTTAATTCTTTTTGTTTTTGTTGTAAAACATTTGTGTATTCCGTCATTAGCAGCTTTTGTATGATATCTTTGCGAACATGTTCCACGCGCAGCAATGAATTTTTAGGGTATTTTTCAAGGACTGACACCACATAAAAAACACCCCCACAAACCACGGGACCAATGAAATCCCTTGCGTTCTTTGAGAATATCTTTTCATCAAGAGGTTTAACACATGAATTTTTATAAACCAGTTTTAATTGTACGGGAACAGCAGGGGTTTCAGAATTATTGAGAGCAGACAACACATCATCCGCAGCACTTTTTCCGGAACAAACATACAACCCTATAAAAGCGGCACTTTCTATTGCAACAAACTCTGTTTTATGCTCATCATAATATTTAAGCACATCGTTTTCGCCGATCATGATCTTATTGAGAATAAAACGCTCCCGATATTTATTGACAAGAAGAGAAGAACGATAATCATTTATTTGTTGCCTAAGCACCCTATCTGTTCTTATATGTTTTTTTGCTTCAATATCCCAAAGTTGTCGGTCTATCCAGTTTTCAATAAACTGTTCTCTAGCTTGGGGTTCCGCGTTTTCACCAAGGGCTTGATTGATTTCAGAACACCGCAAATATCGCAAACCCACGCGGGCAGCGACAGGGTCCTCGCCAAAAAACGGCAGATTACACCCCGCGATCAACAAAAACATGATCAAAACATATGGCAGATGTTTTATTTTATAAATGATTGATTTATCCTTACAGGGTATTTACGCCTAAGCATATTTCGCTGTTCTTCCCGCTTTTCACCCATATAATGATTTCTATAATCGGTCAAAAGACGATAAGACACCTTATCTAATTCACGAAAGCTTTCGGGAATGTATTCAACTCTTTCTATCACAGAGTAATGGTTGGCTATTTTAAAGGGGCCGGCGATCTCGCCATCTTTCATATTAAAAGCCGCCAAACTCATTTTGCCATATTGGTTTTCTTTTACCGGCGGTATTAACCCCATATTCTTTTTGCCGATATTTCTAATAGAGTATTCGGTGGCAAGCTCACCCATGCTTTCACCGCTTCTGGCACGCAATAAAACATCTTTTGCCAAAAGGGAATCGGCAAGAAGCACCTCCCTAACACGAACCCTTGCCTCAAAAACATACAGCTCGCTCTTGTTTTCATCATAAAACTCTCTGAGCTCTTGTTTGCCGGGTGCGATCAGCTCAAATACATATAGTTTATCAAAAAGCGCCGCAGCTTTCTTTGAAAGAAAAACATTCCGCGTTTTGATGTATTCTTTTGATTTGTTTAGGCCAAGATCGTGAGCGACCCCATAAAGAAGAGCCCCCATGCGATTCTGTTCCAAGAAATCCTCAAAGGACGCCCTGTCCGTAAAACGGGGCGGTACCTGAAGGCTGACCAGTTTCAGATATTGGTATATCCAGGCCTTGTTGATCGGGGCATCGCCCAAATAACCAACCGTTAGGGTATCATCAAATATCTCTAAAATATCATAAGCCGAAAACTGTTCAGAATAAAAAACATTCTTTGATAAGCGAGTAAATCGATCAAGAAAATCCGTTAAAAGAGAATCATCCAAAACAACCGGGTTTGAAACGGTCAAAGAATCAAATACTTCATTTTCCCTGAGCATGAATTTATTTCTCCAGCGATTGTAAGCCACATCAACGAGGTCTCTTTCCACTAACTCAAAGGGCTCAACCGGTATTTCCCTTCGTTCATTCAATTTAATAATATGAAAACCAAAGGGCGTTTCAACAGGATTTGAAATCTCTCCGGGTTTAAGCGAATATGCCGCATCTTCAAATTCATCTACCCAACGACCAGCCTTGCCCCAGCCAAGATTTCCGGAATTTTCTTCTTTACCTCCATCGTCGGAATATTCAGTAACCAATTCTTCAAAGTTGCTGTTGTTGATCTTGCGGAAAATTTCCACAGCCAGAGCTTCGGCGTCTTCACGACTTCTGTCGTTTAATTTTCGGGAAGCAGTGTTGTAACCGATAAGCAGGTGACTGACATCCACTTCATATTTCATCTTATCATATAAACGATGCATAACTTCTTTTGTAAGGATCTTATTTATAATAAGATTCTGATATGCACCATTGGCCAGTTCCCGTATTTCCCAACCCCTTATTTCCCACATAACATCTCCGGAATCAAGGTCGCCCTGATCTTCAAGATAGTAACGGGCAAGATAATCATCACAAATCTGATTGATCTGATGTTCTTTTTCTTCTGGGCTTAAAGCTTCAAAATTAGCACGTGGAATATAACGGTGTAACTCTTCAACCGAGATCTTTTTTCCTTTTATAACAGCAATGTTTTTATCGCCCGTGATCGTACAAGAGCTAAGCAATAAAACAAGCAACACTGTCAACACAACAAAACGCTTCATATTTACTCCATTTTTATCAAGAAAAGTTAACACACTAGACAAGAAAATAAAATGTTTATTTACAGACATCAAAAACCATTATAACTCAAAAGTTCCCGTGAAAAATGCAGAAAGAAATTCTTTCCCTATCTTGGCGGAGAGATGCTTCTTGGAAACGAACCCAATAGAGATGTTTTTTTCATTGAGCAGATGAAGCAATTTTCCGGCAGATAATTGAACTTCACTCACGGGAATATTTTTTCTAAAACCGACGATCAATACATGATCTTTTTTAGCCATGGATTCAATGTGGTATTTTTTCAGCCAAAGGGATAATTTTGTTTCATTAAATAAATTATTGGCCTCTTCGGGCATAACGCCAAAACGATCGGTGCAAGACCAGGATAAATGTTCAAGTTCTTTTATGGCAGACGGCATGTCTTTATTGGATGATAGTATCTCGGAAATTTTACGGTAAAAAGAAATCCGAATATCCTTATTGTTAATATAATCTTCGGGAAGGTAGGCTGCCCACCCAAGATGCAGGTCCGGCACATAAGCTGCGACGTTCTGTTTTTTGCTCGTTTCTGATTTCAAAGATTCCACTTCTTCGGCGAACATTCTATTGAAATAAGCATAGCCAAGACGGTTAATATGGCCACTTTGTTCTACACCAAAAAGAGAGCCCGCACCGCGGATCTCAAGATCCCGCATGGCTATCTGATAACCCGAGCCGAGATCGGTATAATATTCTAATGTTTGTAATCGTTTCATTGCTGCAGGATTTATATGTTTCCCTCGTGGAACCACAAGATAGGAAAAAGCCTTTTTGTATGAGCGCCCAACACGACCGCGGATCTGATACAATTGGGACAAACCGAAATTGTGCGCGTTCATCACGATCAAGGTATTTGCGTTAGGTACATCAATTCCCGACTCAATAATTGTTGTAGAGATCAGAATGTCAAATTTATGATGATAAAAATCTAACATGGTATTTTCAAGCTCGGGACCGGACAATTTTCCATGTGCGGTTCTTACCCCACAATAGGGGAACATCTCTTCGATCTTGTCGCGAAAGGCGAGCTGCTCCTCGATCACATTATGAAGTATAAATATCTGACCGTTTCTGTCTAGTTCTCGTTGGATGGCCTGCTTGATTTCGATATCATTCCAATACATAACTTTTGTGGAAATAGGCAAGCGCTCTTTTGGGGGCGTATCGATCTTGGTGATATCCCTTAAGCCAACAAGAGAAAGCTGAAGTGTTCTAGGGATAGGAGTAGCGGTTAGAGTTAAAACATCAACACGACGTTTTATATTCTGTATCTTTTCTTTATGATTAACACCAAAACGATGTTCTTCATCAACAATTAATAGCCCTAAATCCTTATAAAACATAGTGTTAGACAATATTTTATGGGTGCCGATAAGGATATCTATTTGCCCATTCTTTACATCTTCTAAGCGATCTTTTAAAGCCTTTCCGGATACAAAGCGATTAATATAGCTTACATTGACCCCAAATGACTCAAGGCGCTCGTGAAAGCTTTCGTAATGCTGAAAACATAACATGGTTGTTGGAACAAGTACCGCAACCTGTTTTCCGGAATATACCGCCTTAAATGCTGCGCGTATCGCAACTTCGGTTTTACCAAACCCAACATCACCACAAACCAAACGATCCATGATCTTTTTGTTTTCCATGTCTTTGACAATATCTTTTATCGCGTGTTGTTGATCGGGGGTTTCGTCATAAGGAAAAGTCGCTTCTAATTGCAGGGTATCGGGCGTATCTGCCAGAAAGGCAAATCCCGGCAAGCGCTTGCGGTCTTGATAAAGCGACAATAGATCAAATGCGGCTTTTTTTAAATATGAACGCGTTGATGTTTTTGCATGTCCCCACCGACTGGACCCTATCTGGTCAAGATGAATATGCAAAGGTTTTTCCCCACTGTAGCGGAATATTTTATTCATATATCGAATCGGCACGAACACGCGATCCTTATTTCTATACTCCACAACCATGGATTCTTGTTTGACGCCCTTAAACTCCAACAATTCTATTCCGCGGTAAATTCCCATGCCATAATCAACATGAACAACAGCCTCACCATATACCAGGGAATCCAAGTTTTCAATGCGCTGTGATCTTTCCGGAATAAAACGTTTATTCGGATTTACATAATGTTCTTTGTGATAGATCTCCCGACCGGATAAAACTATAAGGCTAAGAGATTTATATTGAAAACCAACCCTTACATTTATAGGGAAATAAGTGGCTTTCTCTCCAAGCTTTTCCACGAAGGATTGTCGTATTATATCATGTTCCGCGAACACACATATATGTGCATATTCTTTTAACATATTTTCATAGAACACGGCAGAATTGGCTTTTCTGGGGGCATCAATATCGGCTATTGAAAAACGAATATCCGCAGCAGGGTCGGCACGATTAAAAAATATTTGTTTAAAGGGAATGTCTTTATTATAAGTTGAATTATCGCTATCGGCACTATCATCACCAACAAAAACAACAACCGTATTATCTGACAGAATATCCATAATGGTTGATTGGGAAAAAGAAGAAAATGAAGCCGGTCTTACTTGGGCGCGATCAAGGATTTCAAAGGTGTTTTGATCGCTTGGATTAAAGCGCCGGACCGACTCAATTTTATCACCCAAAAGCTCCATTCGGATCGGGTAAGTTTCTCCATAGGGATATATGTCAACAATACCTCCACGGAAAGCAAATTCACCGCAATATTCCGCCATGCCGCTTCTTTGATAACCCATGTCTGTCAGCTTTTTTGCCAACTCAGAATAGACAATATCTTCCCCGGTAATAAAATGTAAAATATATTTTCTAAGACTGGCCCTGTCGGGTATTACCTGCTCAAATATTTTTTTAGAAGAAATCACCATATCTAAAGCATTATTATAATAATCATCAAGAAAGCGGGAAATATGGTTTTCAAGAGCAGGATTTTCATGAAGGGAAGAACTCGAAAAGAATAAAGGGATCCAAGCAAGCGAGGATGGCTTGAAAAACCCCAATGCATCTGCATAGAAAGATTCAGCATCACGCTCAGATCTAAAAACCACAAGAGGGAAAAATTTGCGGGTCCGCAAGACATTTAACCACATTAAAACAAAGCTTGTATTGTCGGTATTTAAAATCAGGGAATTTCTGTGCCCCAAAAGGGTAAAACTTCGCGCAAAATCAGGATCTGTTTTTAAGAGGTCAAAAACATTAGAAAGATCGGGTGTTTCACGTGAAACATTTTTTTGGCCGGAAATATTCATGGCCAATAATACAAAATACATTCAAACATGAAAATGAAAAACAAGAAAGAATATATCCCGTATAATCTGTGTATGTTTCACGTGAAACACTCTTTTTGTTATTTGTTATTTCCAGAGCAAATTCCTATATTTTTATCATAAGAATATATTTGGAGCTTTCATGCGCATTTCGTTTTCAAAATATCAGGGCGCGGGGAATGATTTTATCCTTATTGAAGATATTGGCGGCAGATTTCCCATTAATAACCATAACCTGATCCAAAAACTTTGTGACAGGCGTTTGGGGATTGGCGCAGACGGACTGATGTTGTTACGCGGATCCGATAAAAAAGATTTTACTATGCTCTATTATAATGCAGACGGTTTTGAAGGAACGATGTGCGGAAACGGCGGCAGGTGTTTGGTTGTTTTCGCTAAAGATTGCGGACATATAAAAAAGGATAATAACATTATATTCGATGCAGTTGATGGTGAACATCGAGCCAATATTATTGGAACAGGAATGGTTTCTTTAAAAATAAAAGACGTTAAAGAGATCAAAAAAACGGGCAAGGGTTATTGCGTTGACACAGGATCTATACACCATGTGGAGTATGTGGATAAACTTGTGGATATGGACGTATATCGTCGCGGGAGGACGATAAGAGCACGCAAAATGTACGCACCGGCCGGATGTAATGTAAACTTTATACACATAGAAGATGATGGAAGTATTTCCATTAGAACATATGAGCGAGGGGTTGAAAACGAAACGCTTGCATGTGGCACCGGAGCTGTTGCCGCCGCGATAGTTCACCACAGCCTTGGGAATAAGCAGGGGCAATACCCACTAAGAAGTCGGGGCGGAACGCTGGCTGTTCGTTTTGAATATAAGGGTGGAATTTATCAAGAGATTTGGCTGGAGGGTCCGGCAACTTTTGTATATAAAGGAGTATGGGAAGAATGAGCGATTTCAACATTATAGAGTATTATAATAGGTATAAATATGGTGACGGAGTCTTGCGGAAACTAATGCAATTCCGGGTAAAAAAGATCCTTTTAATATCAACTGTTTATGATGCGTTCGTGTTCGAAAGAGACGCCCTCTTGGGGGAACAGGTATTTGGCGAGTATATGGGGTTGAATTTGTCATCGCCACCGGAAATTGAAGCCGTCCCCACCGGCGAAGAAGCCCTAAAACAAATAAAAACAAACAATTACGACCTTATTATTACAACCCTTCACAGCGGAAAGATCAGTCCCTTTGATGTGTTGAGAGAGGTTCGCGAGGGCCGGGAAAATTTACCTGTTGTTCTTTTGTTGACATCAATGGCCGATATGAACATCGTTGAAGACAGACAACATCCGGAATATAAGTTTGACGAGATCTTTGTGTGGAAAGGAGACGCCAATTTGTTTCTTGCCGTGATCAAATCGATTGAAGACAAGAAAAATGTTGCATACGATACAAAAGTCGGCTTGGTCAGGGTTATTCTTTTAGTTGAAGATTCCCCCCACTTTTATTCAATGTTCCTACCCCTTTTATATGAGGAAATAGTAAAGCAGACACAACATCTTATCATTGAGGAATTAAATGAGAGAGAGAAACGACATCGCATGAAAGCACGGCCGAAGGTGCTGTTGGCGAAGAATTATGAAGAAGCAATAGAGATCTACGAGACTTATAAAAACAATCTCGTTGCAATTTTTTCTGATATGAAATTTCCGAAGGATGGTAAAGAAAATGCAGAAGCGGGGTTACATTTATTGAAAGCACTTCATAAAAAAGGAAGTGATCTTGCAACACTAATTCTTTCATCGGAAATTGAAAATGCCACAAAAGCCGAAAAAGCCAACACTGCATTTTTACACAAACACAGCAAACACCTTTTACATAGGCTGAGAAACTTTATAACAGAAAATTTAGGGTTTGGAGACTTTCTATTTAGGGATAAAAAGGGAAATATCATTGATAAGGCGGGATATCTGGCAGAATTTGAAGAAAAGCTTCAACATATTCCGGAAGAAAGCGTGGTATATCATGCCGATAAAAATCATTTTTCTGCATGGTTGATGGCACGTGGAGAAATCGAGCTTGCCAAAAACATCAGAAGAATGAAAGCAAAAGATTTTGAAAACACCGAAGCCATGCGCAAATATCTTGTCAAAAAAGTTCTAGAGGTTCAGAAGGAAAGAAACAAGGGTGAAATAATTAAATTTCATCAATATTCAACCCTGGAAGAAAATGAGATCGTTTTACTCTCAGAAGGCTCCCTTGGGGGCAAGGGGCGTGGTTTGGCGTTTCTGAACACGCTGTTGACACGAATGGATCCGGGCGAAATGTTTGAAGGCGTTCACATTGACTTGCCCAATACAGCAGCAATAGGAATAAATGAATATGATACATTCCTGGAACAAAACAGGATCGATATAAAGATACACGAAAATTTAAATGACGAGGAAATAGATAGAATATTTTTAGACGGGTTTTTATCTCAAAATCTACAACAGAAACTCTCAAGAATGCTGGAAAGGGTTCACTATCCTCTCGCGGTAAGATCCTCCTCATTGTTGGAAGATAGTTATTCTCAACCCTTTGCGGGTATTTATAGAACATATATGTTGGCGAATAACGACCCCGACCCAAATGAGCGATTAAAGCAACTGATGGACGCAATAAAATTGATCTATGCATCATCATACAGCTTGGGTACGCAGCAATATATTGAGCATATCGGCCATCAGCTTGATGAAGAAAAAATGGCTGTGATCATACAAGAACTTATTGGAACGCAGAATGAGAATTTTTATTACCCGCACATTAGCGGTGTTGCACAATCATATAATTTTTATCCTATAGATAATCAGCTACATACAGACGGAATGGCATCTTTAGCCGTTGGTCTTGGAAAAATGGTTATTGAGGGGGGTAATGTTTTTCGTTTTTGCCCCAAACACCCCAAGGTGTGGCTAGTGTCCATGGAAGAAATGCTTTCTGTTGCACAGAGAGAGTTGTATGCCCTTGATCTGCGCTCAAATCAATTTGGTTTATACGGAAAAGAATCATCAACACTGGTTAAGTTGCCCCTGTCTAAAGCAGAAGAACA
>JAYEJI010000110.1:0-2848 GCA_034660515.1 Fidelibacterota bacterium | reverse complement strand
GAAATTGATCACAATGAAGGTATTGATCAATGGAAATTATATGAATACATTTCGCAGTGATGGACTGATCGTTGCGTCTCCAACCGGATCAACTGCATATTCATTGTCATGTGGCGGACCAATTTTAACCCCGGATCTGAATGCATTTATCATTAATCCCATTTGTCCACATATGCTTTCCAATCGACCAACGGTAATATCCGGGAATTCTGTAATAGAAGTCAGGCTCAAAGAACTGGATGATGGATGTACAATAAGTATCGATGGTCAACAGGACCTCCCCGCAATAAAAGAAACGATCATTAAGATCAAACAAGCTCCCTATAAAGTCAAACTGGTGCGTTCAGTGAATAATGATTTTTTCTCTGTTGTCAGGAATAAGTTAAAATGGACACAATAGTTCGTAACTTGTGACGCGTAACGCGTGACTCGTACGTAAAGCGTAAGAAGAATATTACTAAATTTTGAAATGTAAATATGAATCTTGGTTCTTGAATCTTGATTCTTGTATCATGAGGTGAGTGTGGATTATATAAGATTAAAAAATATGGTGTTTTATGGTTATCATGGGGTAGAGGAGAGTGAAAAGATCCTGGGTGCTCGTTTTGAAGTAGATCTTATTATTGGCGCAGATCTTAAACAAGCATCGGAATCCGATCATTTGAATGACACCATTAATTATGAAGCCATATATCATGATATTGAAACGATCGTTACAGAAGAAAAGAAGCATCTTATTGAAGCACTTGCCGGTGTGATAGCACGTACGATCAAAGAAAAATATGTGGGTATTGAGACTATCAAGGTCGTTGTACGAAAACCCAGTGTGCCGATCAAAGGTATTTTAGATACCGTTGAAATTGAAATTTCTTACTAACATAAAAATGTAGGTGCCAGCATGAAAAAAATACTTGTATTTATTATGATCGTAATAGTTATGTTTTCCTGTTCGACTACAGGGAGAAAATCTCCGGCTGTAATTGGCCAAATGAGTCATGCTGAGATCGATTCAATGCTCAGAGTAAATGCTAATAAAGACTTAACTATTACCGATAGGATCAATCTGTATTCTGAAATGTTCTTAGAAACGCCCTACAGTTGGACTGCTACAGGCGATGGCCCTAATGCCCTGCTTGAAACTTGGTCTCTGGTAAATTTTCAAGAAACCAATTGTATGGTCTATTGTGAACATGTTCTTGCACTTTCCATTTCCGATTCCTGGGACAATTTTTTCAATAATTTACAGCAAATCCGCTATAAAGACGGACTGATCGGTATGAAAACACGAAATCATTATACCATGGCGGATTGGCTTCCCGAAAATGATTGGATACTCAATGATGTATCTGCCAAAGTAGGGGGAGAGTATACAGCTTCCATGACCCGCACCATTTCCCATGAGAACTTTTTTAAAGGAAAAGGGATAGATGATTTGCGTTATATCAAATTAGACCGTAGTATCACAGTGGAATATGTCCCGATGGAACATCTTGATAAAATAAAATCACAAATACATGATGGTGATATTGTTGCCATGCTGTACGCAAACAAAGACAATATATTCTCAGCTCACATGTTAATGCTTATTAAAAAAGATGGAAAATTATATTTCCGGGAAGCCTCTACCAGCACTTATTCCACATTTGAAACGGACTATGATGTTTGGCTGGAACGGAAAGGCGCATCCGATAAATATGCCGGTATCGCATTTATGCGTGTAAAAGATGAACTGAATAGATCAAATGCTGTTGTATTACCCTGGCGAATTGACGAATTGAAATCTAAATAATCCAAATTTTGAGAGAGAAAAATGAAAAAACCACTCTTGTTATTTCTGTGTTTGAGTATGCTTTTACCTGTTTTTTCTGCTGAAAAAGGAAAAGTTTACTTAGTTATGGGCTCTGATACCGCCATTTGGGAAGGGTTGAGTACTTCACGCTACGATAACCGCTATTTTAAGTCCGGATTATATTCTGATCCTTTACGCAATGGCTATGGAGTAATGGATTCTACATTTCGGAATCAATTACGCGACAGCTATGGTACACCCATGAAAATGACCTGGTGGATGATGGCCGGAAACGTTTTTCAACTGTCAAACAATTGCAATATCCCCATCCGAAATAGCATTACGCTATATCTGATGAAAAAATATCATTTAGATGCCTTAAACAGCTATGATGATCAATTAACCTTGCATTATCATAACTATTACTGGTCCGATTACGATGGAGACGGGATGTATTATTATAACCAGGGACTTGATTTTACACCAAATCAGCCTGATTATGAAGAATGTTTGAGTAAATATTTGATCGAAGATGATGTTTTCCCCATCTCTTTCCGTAGCGGATGGCATTTTATGGACAATGTATGGCAGGCATACCAAGAGAGGTTTATTCCTTTTGATATGTCCAATGCATATCCGGCTCATGCTACCAGCTGGACCGAACCGATTAATAATTATATCGATTGGTCCGAATCACCGGATGCATTTGTGCCCTATCATCCCAATGCCGATAATTATCAGATCGAAGGGAATCTTAAACAATGGCGTTTACGCTCACTGATGTTTACAAATATGTCATCAGTCAGACACGTTGAAACCTTATTCCAGGAAGCTGCAAATGGAAATGATCAGATGGTCTGTTTGTGGTCGCATTTACCGCAAACTGATTTTCTTCCCGGTATGGATTCCGTGAATACATATATGCACAAATTTGCTGATGAATATGGTGTTGAATTTATGTATGCCAAAGATGTAGAAGCCATGCGCTTATGGATCAATCCTGAAGATACCATCGCTCCCGTATTGACCGTCAATGATCTCATTGACCGTCAATACGGG
>JAYEJI010000109.1:0-2852 GCA_034660515.1 Fidelibacterota bacterium | reverse complement strand
CTTGAAAATTATATTTTATCATGTGCTATATAACCTTTCAGTACTGTAGAATGAATTTTAAAATTTTTCACCACATTCCACGCATTATCTTGCGAGTTTTGCTCTTTTTCTATTAGTATTGTGGTGACTAGCTTGAGAATTAATGCCGCTAAAAGAGTTGTTAATAATGAAGTTTACTCTCTCGAATGGGTTAAGCTAATATTTCAAACTGTCTCTTGATGGTTTATTTTCATCTTGCGATAAAAATAATCTTTTTTTCATTCAATTATTGATTATATTTAATTTAACAATTAACACATTGTGGAGTGAGAGAGTAAAAGGGAATTTCCTTTGACATGTTCTGTTGTAAATGCATAATTTATTGATTTGCAGGCAGGTGCACAGAAATTTTTTAATGAGGAGGTACAGGATGATCACACGACGTTTAGGGATTTTACTCATGTGTATTTTATGTTTTGGCATATTGTCCGCGCAGGACATTGCAACACTCGTAAGCCAGGCGGAAAATGGCGATGTCAATGCCCAGCTTGAACTCGGACGACGATATTATGTCGGTGATGGGGTTAAAGGTAACAATGAAGAAGCCGCAAAATGGTATCTCATGGCGGCCAAGGCAGGTGCCGGATTTGCACAATTTCGTATCGGATATATGTACATGAAGGGCTTAGGGCTTGAGACTGATTACCCCGAGGCAGTTTACTGGTTAAGCAAAGATGCCGCTCAGGAAGAGCGCTGGGCCACCTATTATCTTGCAGAGTTATATTATGAGGGCATTGGGGGAGAGCCGGATTTTGCCAAAGCTTTTCCCTTGTACATGAAAAATGCCGAGAAAGGTCATGATGAGAGTCAGTATATGCTAGGGATCATGTATGAATATGGCGAGGGTGTGAGCATTGATCTAAAAAAAGCATTCTTTTGGATCAAAAAAAGTGCCGAACAAGAGCATATCGATGCTCAATATGAGCTGGCCTATTTTTATTTTGAAGGTATCGGTGTGGAGAAAAATGAAGCTGAAGGCAATTATTGGGAAGAAGCAGCTGAAGAGAACGAATTTTATTACTGGTAAGGTTAGACAATTGACCCTCCTACTCCGCCAGCTGGCGGATTCGAAGGACAGGCAAGAACCAAGAACCAAGAGCCAAGTGAAGACAAGAGAACCACAGATTTCGCAGATTACCAGTCTTCGCTTTACGAAAGTACGAGTGTACGAGTGTTAGACAGTACGATCCGGTAAATCATGAACATCGAGCATTCGAACATTCGAGCAATCGAAGTAAATTTAGAAATTCGAAGTTCAATCCTGCATTCAGCGTTCGAATATTCGCTGTTCGATATTCAAGGCGACCACAGCCTGCCCTCCGCCGCGCCGTGCCGTAGCCCGAATTCATTTGGGCGAAGGTTGGTAGCTTTCTTGACCAGCGTAGCCTTCTTGTCATCCGTAGCCTTCTTGTCATCCGTAGCCTTGGCGTAGGATGAGGCGTAGGATGAGGCGAAGTTGGTAGCGTAGGAGGGAGTGGTCGGACATAAATAGAAATTTGCGCATTTAGATAATGAACCATAGCGTGGTTCAACGTTTTCAAAAAGTTCAACTCCTTCCACCTTCGGAACAAGGAAACAAAGAACCAGGTAAACTTTGGCGTGCTATGCGGGAAAAAAGATCCGAATTTTGTAATTTGTTAATCGTGATCGATATGCTTGAGGATGAGCTGTGGATCAATATGGAGCTTTGAAAAGGCAAACCATTTTTTACCCAGATCTTTCAAGGATGCCCCGATATGGTAAATATTATCGTCATCTATGATCATAAAACGGTCATGTGATCTTTTAAATATAACTGATTCCATCCAAGGATATTGTTTATTGAATTTTTCAATATCCAATTCCAATTGTCTTGAGATCGAATTTGTATAAATAATAACCTTAACACCCTTCTTTTTCTTCGATAACAAAGTAAGAACACGTTCGTCAATGTAATTATCTATCACTTTGATCGAATGGTTTGCAGAACGAATTAGATCTGAAATAAAAACATGAGCATCAAATATTTGCCCATCATAAAAGATCCCTTGCCCGGGGAAATCACTTTTATCTTCAAATGCTTTGAATATTTTTTCAAATTTCTTTTCTACACCGATTTGCCTTTTTTCGACATTTTCCAAACGCCTGAAAATATCCGAATTGATCGAATAGTACTTTCGCATTTTAATAAATGCATTCATTATCTGAATACTGACTCTCACGGCAATGTCGCTTTTAAGCACTGCCGACAGCATTGAAATACCTTGTTCCGTAAACACATAAGGATTAGTAGATGCGTATTTTAATAAACTCAACCGGTCACAATTTGTGACCAGTTCTTTTGTCTCGATATTATTTAATTGAAATCTAAAATTACCCGGGAATCTTTCAATGTTTCTTTTCACAGCTTGATTAAGAACCTTAGTTTCAACTTGATATAAGCTCGCTAAATCTCTATCGACCATAACCTGACGATCCCGAATAGAAAATATCATATTTTTAAATTTGATATTTTCTTTAATCCTTTTAACTAAATTCTCATTGCTCCTGATCATAAAATTCCATTTTTTTAAAGAATATAATGATTTTTTAGGACTAGAATACCAACGCAGGGAAAATGTGTGATAGCAATCACAACTTATAATCAATTGACAATTGACCTGCCTACGCCAAGGCTTCCAACCTTCACCAAGGTTTCGGCAGGCAGGCGGAGGACAATTAAAACAATTGATAATTGACCCTCCTACTCCGCCAGCTGGCGGATTCGGAGGACAGGCAATTGACAGAGGACAATTAAAACAATTGATAATTGACAAAGGACAATTGATAATTTG
>JAYEJI010000108.1:0-12164 GCA_034660515.1 Fidelibacterota bacterium | reverse complement strand
ATAACACATGCGCCGCATTCGCCTTCACCGCAACCTTCTTTTACACTTTTCATGCCAAAGTCATCGCGAAGCACATCAAGTAGTCGTGCATTGGGCTCAACATCAATTTGTTTTTTCTCATTATTTAGGGTGAACTCAATCTTCATGATCGATCTCCATTAATTGCTCAGGTGTAATTGGGAGGTGATTGATAGGTTTATTCAATGCATTTGCAACGGCTTCGGCGACGGCCGGGGGTGATCCCACAAAAGATAACTCTCCGGCACATTTAGCGCCAAAAGGTCCGAACTCATAAGGATTTAATACAAAGTCACAGTCAATTTCCGGTATATCCATTGATGTTGGGATCTTGTAGTCGGTAAGGTTTGTTTGTTTTAGTTTCCCCTTGTCTGTTTGCATGACCTCAATGGTAGCCCAACCAATCCCCTGGGCAATACCACCTTCCATCTGGCCGAGAAGTGCCCTCTCATCGATCGGGACACCAACATCATACACAGCATATATCTTATTGATCGTTAATTCATATGTTATCGGATCGATCTCAATCTCAGCAATATTTGCCCCCCATGAATATACGGGGTAGGCATCTCCATGAAAGATTTCATCGTCCCATTTTAAGTAAGCCGGATGTTTATATATTTTGCTTAATTCTAAATCTTCAGATTTATTCCAGCGTTTTTTCATTTCGAGAGCTGTGTCTCGCAACAGGCCTCCCACGATCATAGTTGTTCGTGAAGCAACCGTTGGTCCGGAATCCGGTATTAATCCGGTATCTATTTTTTCATATCTGATTTGTTCAATTGGGATCTCTAAAGTTTCTGCTACGATCTTGCGCAGGACAGTCTCCGCACCTTGACCCATTTCCACACTGGAAACTTTAAGTGTTACAATATTTTTGATCTTTTGTAAAATGATCTTCCCGTTGATAAGGGATTCGCCTTTTCCGGTAAAACCACAGCCATGAAGAAAGAGGGAAATTCCAATACCGTGATATTTTTTGTTCTTTTTGAGCTTATTATAATAATCGGACTTCTCAATGATCTTTTGAACGATCTCCGGCATTTTTACTTCTTCATGAATCTGGCCGCCCGTACAAGTGGGATCATTCTTTTTCAACAAATGGCGCATTTTGTATTCAAGCGGATCTATTCCCAACTTGGTCGCAATATTATGGAACAGCATTTCAATACCAAAGATGGTTTGGGGCGCACCAAAACCACGATAGGCTCCGGAGGGAACCAAATTCGTCATAAAATTTCTACCGCGAACATTTAAGTGTTCAATATTATAAATGTTGGTTGCAGAAAATATTGCGCGTTGAAGTACCACCGGGGACAATCCGTTGTAAGCCCCGGCGTTTAACAGGGCATCTATATCCAAGGCTATGACATGATTGTGCTCGTCGAGCGCCGCCTTATAGCGTACTTTGGAGGGGTGACGTTTTGTTGAGCACAATATATCTTCATCCCGATCGTAGATCATAGAAACGGGGTGCTTGGTTTTTTTCGCGGCAATGGCCACCTGACAACCATTCAAGGATGGAAATTCTTCTTTCCCGCCAAAAGCGCCTCCTGTTACAGTTTGAATCACCCGGATCTTGTCTTCCGGTAGATTCATGGTTTCCAATAAAGCATTTTTGACATAGAAAGGACATTGCATTGAACCGTAAACAAAAAGTGTATCGTCTTTATATTCTGCCGCTACACCTTGAGGTTCCAGATATACATGCTCTTGGTAACCGGTGCTGAAAGTATCCTCAATAACTCGATGTGCTGTTTTAAAGATCTTTTCCGGGTTTTCTTTTGTGTAATGGTAATCCGTAAAAACATTTGAATTGTTTTCAGCTTCTTCGAGTGTAAATAATGCGAACTCTTCGTGATATTGGACTTTGATCTTTGAGGCAAGAGAATAAATGGTCTCGCGGTCCGGGCCAACAACAAGTAAAATAGGTTGGCCGATATATTGTACATCATCCTCGGCAAAAATGGGATGATCCGAAACCACAGTGCGCATTCTGTTGATACCCGGCACATCGTTTTTATCTACTACATAAAATCCTTCAGGCATATCAGGTAATTCAATAGATAAAATTCGCGCTTTTGCTTTTGTGCTTCGCAGGGTTTTGGCATAAAGCATGTCTTTAAATTTCCAATCCGAAATATATTGAGCTTCTCCCCGAATTTTCTTTCTGGAGTCTACGCGCAAAATCGATTTGCTGATTGGCTCTTTCAAGTCATTACTTTCATTTTTCGAATACATCTTTATAGTATTTTATGATCTTCTCATGATCTTCTGCGGTATCAACATCCAACCCAATACCCGGATCATCAATATCAATGATCTTCACCTTATTTTTACTGTGAATATAATTTCGCAAGATCTCACTGTCCGGCCAGGATAATATTTCAGGAATAAGCCGTGAATTAAATAATGCCGGATGTCCCTTTTTGCCTTTATATCTTGGGATGACAATATCATCTTCAATATCAAGCAATGTCTGAAATGTTTGCGTTCTTACGGCGGGTTGATCACCGGGAAGAATAAAAAACCGGTTTGACTGCACCTCTTTGAGCCCTATCCTGACCGATGAGAACATACCCAATTCGAAATGTTCATTTTTAACTACTTTTAGTTTGGGAATTCCCGAAACAAGGGAGTATATATTTTCATATTTATGACCCGCGACTACAATGATCTTTTCGCAAAGTTCGAACATGCTTTCGATCGTTCTGATCAAAATGGGTTTTCCGCAAAGATCCAGTCCGGGTTTAAAATCACCCGTGCGTTTGGAGTATCCTGCTGCTAAAATTACACCGTCTACATTCACTGAATATCCTTAATACTTTTTATCGAAGTTGCGGGAAAATTTATCTTCTTTGTTGCCGCTTCAATATCCTTTAATCCTGCTCCTGTTATCAGCAATACAACCTTTGCATGTTCATTTATGGCTGTTTTCGTCTTTTTATACCCGGCATAGGACGCAGCGGCAGCCGGTTCGGCAAATAAGCCCGTTTTTTCAGATAATTCTTTTTGTGCTGATAATATTTCATCATCGGAAACAAAAACGGATCGACCGTTAAATTTTTGCAATTGTTTCAGGGCATAATATCCACATCTTGGAATATCTACAGCAATGGAATCTGCAATGGTCTGAGAGTGACACATTTTAAAACTACCGCTTTCTAAAGCGCTGTGGATAACCGCGCTTCCTTCTGCTTGGACTGCAACCACAATTGGCATCTTTTCTATAAAACCAAATTGAAGTAGGTCCTTGAATCCTTTATAAACACCACTTAAAATCACACCGTCACCGACGGGTACGAACACATAGTCGGGAGCTTCTCCAAGCTGTTGAAGCAACTCAAAAGAAACCGTTTTTTTACCTTCGATCGTTAATGGGTTATATGCCGTGTTTCGACTAAGCAGCTTGTGCTTTTTAGAATATTCCAATGACAGATCAAAAGCCATATCGTAATTCCCATCCACAGAAATAACATTAGCACCATATTGTAAAGTCTGGATCATTTTTGCTTTAGGTGCTGTTTTGGGTAAAAATATCGTTGTCTTTATCCTGCAAGCGGCAGCTATACCGGCCATGGATGACCCGGCATTACCGGTTGAGGCCAAAACAATTTCTTTTATCTTGTGTTTTCGGGCAAAAGCGGCCACTAAAATTGAGGCTCTGTCTTTAAATGAGCCCGTCATATTGCCTGTATCATCTTTTAAATATAGATTTTTATTGTCGTTCAGGTATTCCGCTTTCCATAAGGGTGTGTTGCCTACGGGCAGTTCCGGTATCCAATTTGATTCAACGGAAAGCAATTCTTCGATATTAACGGGACCGTCAGAAGTATATTTTACTTCCAAAATACCTCGTAGTGGTTCATTCTGCTTTTGCTCTTTACTGCAAAAAGGACAAACCATTATGTCTGGCGTAATCTCAAATTCTTTTCCGCATTGTGTACAAATGTATTTACTTTGAATAGTCATTATTCAATTCACCTGTTACATTTTATTTACTTTTAATTGTCAATTGTCATTTCTCAATTATCAATTGTCTTACATGGTTAATCCCATTACCGCCTTAGATGTATGCAGTCTGTTTTCTGCCTCATCATATATAATTGCCGCTTTACCGTCTATAACCGCCGGAGTTACTTCATTTCCACGATCAGCGGGAAGCGCATGCATGTATTTTACGTCTTTTTTTGCAAGACCCATGCGACGTTCATCACAGATCCAATCTTTGTGTTTTTCAAGATTGGCCTTCATCTCTTTTTGACAAGCTTCTTCGTTTGCGTTATACTCATCAAAAGTGTAATTGGCAAAACCACCCCAGTTTTTTGGAATAACGATGTCGGCATCTTCAAAACCGGCATCCATATCATCAACAAAATGAAGCTTGCCCCCGTTTTCCTCTGCGTTTTTATGAGCAACGGAAACCAGATCTTTATATAGCGGAAATTCTTTTGGGGCTGCAACGGTGACATCCATTCCATATCGCGGGAAAAGTAAGATTTGTGATAAGGGAACGGAAAGTGGTTTTGCATGCGAAGTTGCATATGCCCATAAAATGGCAATTTTTATATCTTTCAGATCTTTACCAAAATATTCCTGAATGGTCATCAGATCTGCGATCGCTTGCATGGGGTGATAGAGATCATCTTGCAATGACATGACGGGAATGCTTGAGTTTTCTGCAAGCTTATTTAAATATTTATTACCGATACCGTAAAAACAATTTCGGCAGGCAATACCATGACCCATTCTCGATAGAACCATGGATGTATCTTTTGCGGATTCTCCATGTGAAAGTTGCATCTTGTCCGGAGTCAGATCATGAGCATGTCCGCCAAGTTGTGTCATACCGGCCTCCATGGAATTCCGGGTTCTTGTCGATTGTTCAAAGAACATCATGAATAATGTTTTATCCCGAAGCAAACGATGGGGTTTGCCTTTATAAAATTTCTTTTTAAGATTGGCTGCCAGATCAAGTGTCATGTCAATTTCTTGTTTGCTCCAATCCTGAAACGTGATCAGATGCTTTCCTTTTAGATCTTTCTTTGTCATTAATATTCCTTTTACTTTCACTTATTATTTTTCTTCCAGAACATAAGGCAATAAAGCATAAAAAGCTGATGCTTTTTCCAGATGCTCTATCGGAACCTTTTCATTTGGGGCGTGTGCGTAGATCTCATTACCCGGCCCAAATCCAATACAGGGGATTTTATGTTTCCCGCATATCGCAACACCATTGGTTGAGAATGTCCATTTATCAATACGCGGCGTTTCGTCAAACAACGCTATATGCGTCTTTACACCCGCTTGTACAAGCGGATGGTTTTCGGGGATCTTCCATGTCGGAAAATATTTTTCCTGTTTAAAAATGCTTCCTTTGTAACTTTTCCGCGCATAGATCGGGACAAGGACTTCACTGTCCTCGTTAAGAATATTTTGGATCTCCGCGACGGCAGAGTCTTTGGTTTCACCCCAGGTCAACCTGCGATCGATATGCATAAACGCTTTATCGGGAATGGCACATAGTGACGGCGATTCCGTGTTCAATACGGTGGGTGCTATACTGCCCTTGCCGAGAAATTCATCGTCTTTAAGTTCTTCATGAAGAGCTTGAATATTTAGTGCTGTTTTTGCCCCCGAATAAATAACATTCTTTCCGCGTTCCGGGGCAGAGCCGTGAGCTGAAAGTCCCTTGATATGAACTTCCATTTCCATGCGGCCGCGATGTCCCCGATATAACCCAAGATTTGTTGGCTCGGTAATAACTGCAACATCCGGGGTCAATTTTTCTTCCTCAATAAGATAAAGCCAGCACATGCCGTCACAATCTTCTTCCATGACGGTAAAAGTAAAATAGATGGAGTACTCTCCGGCGTAATTCAGTTCTGTCAAAATGCGGGCTGCTGTCACCATTGATGCGGCACCACCTTCCTGATCCACCGTGCCTCTTCCATGTACATATCCGTCTTTGATCAAACCCGAAAATGGCGATGTCTGCCATTGTGATTTGTCGCCGGTGTCAACAGTGTCAATATGGGCATCAAATGCCAATATTTTTGGGCCCTTCCCAACGCGGGCAATTAAATTACCCAAACTATCAATACGGACATCTTTTACACCTGCATTTTCAAGTTGTTCTTTTATTTTAAGAACAACCTGTTCTTCCTCGCCGCTCAATGATGGGATCTTTACCATTTCAGACAGGCATTCTGCCGTATATTGGCTGTATTCTTTTGCTGTTTCTTTGATCTTTTGAATTTTATCCAATGTTTTCCTCAACATTCAATTGTTAGTTTAATACACTTTTTACTGCTTCTTTAATTACGCGCATGTTCATTGCAAGATGTAATGATATTTCACCGATCCATTTTTGCTTTAATTCAACATCCTGAACTATAAATTCTTTGTCTAGTTGGATATTAAAGTCTTTTGAAGAAAATACATATCCGTCATTTTTGATATCGAGCCGATATGTGCATTCGTTTTGTTTATAAAGAATATGATCTTCTTTATTCCAATAGCCCCTCTCCAGAGAATTAAAGCTCTCGGCACATAGGGCAATATTGGGTTTGTCGGCAAATGGCCGTCCATTTGTGGGACAAAAACTTGTGCAATTCCCGCATTCATTACAAAGATCTGCAATATTTAAGATTTGATATTGCTGCTTAATGATAAAATTTGTATCCGGAGTCAAAGTGTAAGTACCGTTGCCGACCATTATTTTTTCTAATTTTACATCATAGGACTTAAGCTCATAACCCACATTGGCACGATTTGGACAAACCGTGATACAAATATCACATATCTCATCGCAATTAACACAGCGGGCTGACTCTATTACGACATCCGCTTCACTCATGGGCATATCAACCAATGTGTTCAACTTTCTACTTTCAAGACCAAGTGTCTCAAGCTCAACACCCGGAATGACTCGCGATAGTTTTTGATGGTGTCTTTCGCGAGATGTTTTCACTCGCCGGATCTCATTTTCATTCGCGGTATTAATTCCCATCCTGGAGAGGATCTCTATCGCAACATCTTTTCCGTCCGCTACGGCCTTGATCAAAAATGAAGCTCCGCGATAAGCATCTCCGCCAATGAATACATTCTTCAATTGCGTTTCCAACCCCTTCCCGGTTTGCAATAATTTCTCATCAACAAAATCCACATTCAGGCTTTGCCCGAATGCCGGGATCAGGGTATCAACGGGAAGTTCGAATTCCTTTCCTGGAATAATGACAGGTTTTGGGCGTGTATTTTTCTCGCCTTTTTCCAAGCGCATCTGATGGTTTTTTAGGGTAACTATTTTTCCACCTTTAGAAATAATACGGGCAGGTGCAGCTAATTCTATAAGTTGAATATTTTCTTCCAAAGCCGCCGTTATTTCGTCTTTATCTGCCGGCATCTCATTGCGAGTTCGTCGGTAAACAATGGAAACAGTACTATTTGGATCGCAAATCCTGCGAGCTGTTCGCGCAACATCGATAGCCGTATTCCCGCCGCCAAGAATAATAATATGATCCCCAAGTTTGGGAGCATTGTTGTTCTTTACGTCCGACAAAAATGTCAGGGGATCCAGATATCCTTGAATGCCTTCACCGCCCGGGATATTGGCTTCAATTGCGTTTTGCGCTCCAATGGCGATATATACATAATCGGAATCTTTGTGTAATTTAACAAAGTTCTCTTTTGTGATCTTGCTGTTCGTGTGGATCTTTACACCGGCTTCTCTTATAACAGCTATATCTCTTTGCAAAGCTTCTTCCGATAATCTGAATTCGGGGATCACGTCTGTCAGCATACCACCGAGAACTGCTTTTGATTCATAGACATCAACATCACAACCCGATAAAGCAAGATAGTAAGCACAGCTCAGCCCGGAGGGACCTGCGCCAATAACGCTTGTTTTTTTACCTTTTGCTTCACCTGAAATATTCCCTGCAATAGATCTTGTGTTTTTGGCAATATATCGTTTGATGTCCCGAATCCTGATGGTATCATCGTAATTAATGCGCGTACATTTTGTCTGACATGAGTGGTCACAGATCATCCCGGTAGCAGAGGGAAATGGGTTAGTATCCAGGATCGTCTGAAGTGCTTTTTCTTTTTCACCGTGATTGATAAAAGCAAGATATGCGGGAATATTCTGGTGCGTTGGACAGGTATCAATACAAGGTGCCGATATGCAATCAAAAGTATTCAGGTCTCGTGTGGTTTTTATACTTTTATTCCGGTGATGATAAGCCGGATCATTCTTTACAGATTCCGCATATTCTTTTAGAAATACAGTGTTATCATTATCGGGCAATGCTTGAATGTTCTCTAAATATTGCAATAAACGGGTATAGCCGCCCGGCAGTAGAATATCCGAACATACCGTTACGGGATTTAAACCGCAGAATAATACATCTGAAATGTTATTGGCATTAACGCCACCGCAAAAAGAAATGGCCAATTCTGGAAATACACCGCGTAATTTTGCGGCAACATTGATACTGATAGGATGCAATGCCTTTCCGCTCATATACATGGATTCTTCCGAGAAAATATCTTTGTGGTTTTTTGCTTCGAGAGTATTTGTCAATTTTATACCAAAGAACAAATTCTCCTTTGTTCCTGTTCTTTGTAATGACTTGATCAATTCGCAAGCTGCCTCAAAATGAATATCATGCTCAAAAGCGACATCCGGAACATGGGTTTCATAGCTCATGGTTTTATTGAGGATATTCTGTATGTCTTCTTTGCCCAAAAGGGTTGGATTAAGCTTAATAAATGTATGTAGTTTTTTTTCTGTAAGTAAGTAATGTCCGATCTTTTCGATTTCGTCCGAAGGGCAGCCGTGCATCGTTGACAAGGTGATATTATTGGAAATGGTATTGGGAATATTAATGTTCTTAATTTTGGGGTAAATTGATTTGATCTCGTTTATCATCTCCGCTTTTTCAAGCGAACAGTCTTTCATTTTATCAAAGAACCATTGAACGTTATCCTGCAGGATGCCCTTCATGTCATAACCGACACTCATGTTAAAAACAGTCCCGGGAGCCTTGGGGTATTTCAATTCGTATCGCAAAATATGAATGATGATCCAGGCTTTTAAATATTCTTCATATGATTGTTTGATCTTTAGTTCCTGTGACCATTCGCAATTATATCCTTCATCGCTGATATCAATGCATGGTTTGGAGACTTCAATTTCGTCAAGTGTTTGAATGGTTTTCAATTCTATATAGCGTGCACCACATAGCCATCCGGCAATAATGTTTTGAGCCATTTGGGTGTGAGGGCCCGCAGCCAATCCGATTGGAGTTTCCAGTTCCTGACCGAAAATGGAGGTTTTAAAATTATCCGATTTGTTCGGTATAAAGAATAAACTGCTATAGACGCCAAAAATACCACCGTTTTTTAGTGAGTCAAGAATCGTGTGTAAAAGCTGTCTGATCGGCACCGGATATAATGTGTCACGCATAATATTTCTCATGAAGTTTCTTAACCGCAACAGCGATCTCTTTATTCATCTGTCCCTCATCAACGGAATGAATTTTATTATCGGAAAATATGATCTTACCCTCAGAGATTGTCATGTGCATTTCTTTGCCCTGAACGCCGAACATTAGATGATAAAATAAATTTTCCATTGAAATGGGGGTTACGGGATGATAGTTGGTAATGGCGAGATCTGCAATACCGTCAACTTTTAATTCGCCGGTGTTCGGGAAATATCCATTCATCATTTCTGCAGTATATTGGAATAGTACTTTTAATGGATTGGGAATATTTCCACTTCTTTGTAAGAAATGTGATCGCATGGTACCTAAGATATTTCCTGTCATACCATCTGTTCCCAAAACATATTTGGATATTTTATGCATATCCATCTGTCCGACATTATTATTTGCATTTGATTCGGGATTAGAAATTATTCGCGGTTGAATTTCGCGTAAGATCTCATGGTCTTTTTCGGACAAATGAATACAATGTGCCAAGAGCGCATCCTGAGATAGAAGCCCAAATTCTTTTAATCGGTGAACGGGACCTTCGTATCCCTGATCTTTACAAAACTGAAAATCGGCAAGATCTTCACCGCAGTGAGTGTGGATCGCTAATGCTTCCGGTTTTTGTTTGGCAATTGATTTCATGGTTTTTTCACTTAGCGTAAAGTTCGCATGAAGGCCAAGTAACCCCTGAATGTTGGTGCTATTCTGATTTTCTGTCCAAAAATTAATGTTTTCATCGATCTGTTTCTGAAGAGATGCTTCGCCCATCCTGTCTGATACTTCATAACAGAGTACACCCTTCACCCCAACTTCTTCAAATGCTTTTTTAATGATATTTAAACTTCCACCAACAGTGCTCATGGACGCATGGTGATCGATAATTGTCGTAACGCCATATCGTGCCGATTGCATAAGCCCGTTCATGGCAGAATAATAAATTGATTCTTCACCCAGCGTTTTATCCAAATGCCACCATAGATTCTCAAGGATCTGCTGAAAATTATTAGTCGGCCCGACAGGGGCAAGTCCGGTTGCCAGGGCGGAATATAAATGATGGTGTGGGTTCAGAAGACCGGGTAGAACCAATCGTCCACCCAAGTCGATTTTTTTGACTTGATCATTGGATATTTCTGGCGATTTTCCAATCCTCAATATTTTATTCCCCTTGATCTCTATTTCACAATTCTCATGGAGAAAGGAATGCCCGTCCGTCACAATACCGTTTATTAAAATATAATGATCTGACATATATTTTATTCTCCACCCGTTCCGGGTTTAATAAATTTTCCATATCCCGGTTCAATTTTGATACCGGTCTTGCTGTCGTAAATATTCTTTCCGCGAAGCATAGTTTTACAGATCTTTCCGGTGAAAACTTTATTTTCAAAAGGAGTGATCTTTCCTTTAGATAAAAATTCGCAACCCTTTACTTTCCAATTTTTATTTGGATCTACAAAAATGAGGTCTGCATCTTTGCCGACTTCTATAGAGCCCTTTCTGTCCCAAAAACCATATTGCTTAGCTGCATTTTCTGATGTGATCTCCAAAAATCGTGATAAAGGTATTTTTCTCTTTATTAAACCTTCGGAATACAGATAAGGGAAGAGTGTTCCGGTACCGGGTATTCCCGAATAATCATCCCATGCCGAACCGGTGTTCTTTTGATCATTCGGAGCAGGAGCATGATCGGATGCCACAAAATTCAAAATCCCGTTTCTAAGGCATTCCCATAAAATTTCGGCATTGTCTTCGCCCTTGACAACGGGTGTAGTTTTTAGAGCACCGCCCAGTCTCTCCAGATCTTTGTTGTTGAACTCCAGATAATGCGGTGCGGTTTCTCCGCTAATATTTGGTGTTCCGGATAACAATTTTGCCGCTTCTCCCGATCCGACATGAACAATGTGAAGTTGAGCATCTGTTGCCCGGACAGCCGCGATAGCTTTTATAACTGCGAAAACCTCAGCTTCTTCCGGGCGTGATCGATAGAAATTAAACCATTCTTTCCCTTTGGCTTTTTCCACTTTGGTCATTTCATTTACAATACCGGGATCCTCGGCGTGCAACAGTACCGGTCTGTGGTGTTTTTTCGCTTCGTTTAAAACTTTTATTATCTGATCAAGGCTCAAACTGCGGAAAGAATTCATGCCGGATATAAAATAACATTTAAAACCCATAACATGCTCCGCAAGTTCAGTCATATTCTTTTTATAATCAGCTTCCATAATTTGGCCGGAGACACCACCAAAAAAACCAAAATCAACAACAGCTCTTTTACTGACGATATTTAATTTATTGTTTAAGTTTTCCAAACTTGTAACCGGCGGGATGGAGGTACAGGGCATATCAATGATGGTGGTGACACCACCGGAAGCTGCCGCGCTGGTTCCATGGTAAAAATCTTCTCTTTCGGTAAAGCCCGGTTCATTAAAATGCACATGTGGGTCGATCGCTCCCGGAAAAATATGCAATCCTTTTGCATCTAGAATATCCGGTCCATTTAGATTTTCACCTATATTTACAAATTTCCCCTGATCTATTTCTATATCAAGGGAAATTAGTTCATTGCGATCGGGCAATGCGATTTCACTGTTTTTTATTATCATTTCTCTTTTGCTTTTTGCATTGCCCTAAATACTTTTTCGGGAGCAA
>JAYEJI010000107.1:2764-12171 GCA_034660515.1 Fidelibacterota bacterium | reverse complement strand
ATTAAAAACATTTGCTTTCGATAATATATTTGCTATATTTCTGAGCTATTTTGGAGATTGGTATGCTTGAACAGTTACGGGATAATCTACAGACGATCTTTAAAAACTTACGGGGCCAAGGCAAGATCACGGAACAGAATGTGTCAGAGGCATTACGCGAAGTTCGCAGAACTTTGCTTGAAGCCGATGTCAATTACACCGTGGCAAAGTCATTTATTGCCCGGGTGAAAGAAAAAGCTCTGGGCGAAAAGGTCCTGACAAGCATTACTCCCGGTCAGTTGGTGGTCAAGATCATCCACGATGAAATGATCGACCTGCTGGGCGAAGCACACGTTCCTTTACAACTTGATGGTCTTCCTCCCGCCATGATCATGGCAGTTGGCTTACAAGGGTCGGGTAAAACGACTTTTGTAGCCAAACTGGCAAAGCAATTGAAGGAATCCGGCAAGCGACCTATGATGGTAGCTGCGGACATTTATCGTCCGGCCGCGATCGAGCAATTGCTGATCCTCGGTCAGAGTATCGGGGTGCCGGTTTATCGGGAAGACTCAAAAAATGCCGTGAAGATCTGCAAGCATGCGCTTGCTGAAGCACGGAAAAGTGATGTGAACGTTTTGATCTTTGATACTGCGGGTCGATTACATATTGATGATGCTATGATGGACGAAGTGGGAAGTATCCACAAGGAGCTTAAACCCAAAGAGATCCTTTTTGTAGCTGACGGTATGATCGGACAGGATGCCGTGAATGCGGCAAAGGCTTTCAACGATCGCTTGGATATAACGGGTATTGTCCTAACCAAGCTGGACGGTGATACGCGCGGTGGGGCAGCATTGTCTATCCGGAGCGTAACGGGAAAGCCGATCAAGTATATATCTCTTGGTGAAACTTTAGATGATCTGGAACGCTTTTATCCGGATCGTTTTACCAATCGCATTCTCGGTAAGGGCGATGTTGTCTCCCTGGTTGAAAAGGCTCAAGAGGCCTTTGATGAAAAAGAAGCCGAAAAACTGGAAAAAAAGATCAAGAAGAATGCTTTCGATCTTCAGGATTTTCAGAATCAACTGAAGAGTCTGAAGAAGATGGGACCACTCTCTTCCTTGGTCGATATGATCCCCGGAGCACAAAATCTTAAAAATGCTCAGGTGGATGAAAATCAGTTTACCAGGACTCAAGCTATCCTAAATTCCATGACCAGGAAGGAAAAGGAAAAACCGAATATCATCAATGCCAGCAGACGAAAACGCATTGCAAGCGGTTCAGGTACCCAAGTAATGGATGTCAATCGACTCTTGAATCAATTTGATCAGATGAAGAAGATGATGAAACGAGTAAATAAAATGAAACTTCCAAAACAGGCAATGGGAAACATGAACAACTTGCCTTGGAACTAAAGGAGAATTACAGTGTCAGTACGGATTCGGTTAACAAGAATGGGAAGAAGGAATCGTCCTTTCTACCGTGTAGTAATCGCAGATTCACGCAGCCGTCGCGACGGTCGCTTTATTGAACAAATTGGAACATACGATCCAATTAAGCAAGATAAGAATTTCGCAGTAAAAGAAGATCGCATTTTTTATTGGTTAAAAGTTGGTGCACAACCTTCGGATACGATAAAACGCTTACTATCCAAAGAAGGTATCATGCTGAAATGGCATCTCGAAACCAGCAATCTTTCAGAAGATAAAAAGAAACAAGAATTCCAGAAATGGGAAATGGCTAAAGAAAACAAAGAAAAAGCCAAAGCCGATAAAAAAGCAGCGAAAAAAGTCGAAGAAGTTGAAAAGGTTGAATCAGCCTCCGCTGAAGCTACGGCTGACGTTCCGGAAGTTGAAGCGGTTGAAAAAGTTGAAGAAGCAGCGGCTCCTGTAGAGGAAGCACCTGTAGAAGCATCAGCAGAGGAAAAGCCGGTTAAAACTCCTGTTGAAGAAGAAAAAGTTGAAGCCCCGGCAGAAGAGGTCAAAGAATCCTCCTCCGCTTCATCCTCCGCCAAGGCTACGGATGACAAGCCCGTTGAAGAAGCTAAAGAAGAAGTTAAGGAAGCACCTGTTAAAGAAGTAAAACCCACCTCCAAGGAAGCTCCAGAGGACAAGCCCGTTGAAAAAGCTGCTCCAGTAGAAGCTCCTGCAGAAGAAGTTGTTGAAACACCCGCAGAAGCAGTAGTTGAAACACCCGCAGAAGCAGTAGTTGAAGAAGCGGAAGTACCTGCTGAAGAAACAAAAGAATCCGCCTCCGCGGAAGCTACGGCGGACGTGCCGGAAGAAGTTGAAACACCGGAAACAAAAGAAGATACACCCAAAGCTGAGTAAGATCGGTAAAGGGGATAGATAATCAACAAGAACAACCAAAGAACTAGAAATTCAAACTGAAAGGGAATACCATGCAAGAATTTGTAGAATCGATTGTGAAACGTTTGGTTGATAATCCGGATGAAGTTAAAGTTACCAAGATCGAGAGCGAAAATAATACGATCTATGAATTGACGGTCGCTCCTGAAGATCTCGGTAAGGTTATTGGCAAACACGGTCGGACCGCACAAGCATTGCGAACACTGTTGACAGCAGTTTCCGCAAAAGCAGGACAATCGCGTTCGACACTTGATATTATCGATAGATAGTTCAGAATAGCATGCCTTTTACGATCATCGGTTACATCGGAAAATCCTATGGTCTAAGGGGTAAGTTTTATCTTTCTGAACCGAAGATAGACGCTCAGGCGTTACGCTCATTGAAATATGTATATGTTGGCAACGGTGTTGAACCGGATGAGGTTCTTAAGATCAGCTCGGTAGAAGAGCGTGGTACACGACTGTGTATCGGGCTTGAATCGGTCGATTCGAAGGAACAGACTCTCCGATTGACACATAGTGCTGTATTCATTACGGAGAAACAGGCAAAGCTCTTACCGAAGCTCAAAGAAGATATATCTTATATTGGTTTCCGCGTCCTGGAGGATGGGGAAGAACTGGGAACGGTAACGGAATGGCTGTCTCAGCCGGCACAAGACATCATAACATTTACGACAATGAACGGATCAACTGTGATGGTTCCTTTTGTCGACGAATTTATTGAATCCGTTGACGAGAAGAAGGGGATCCTTCATGTCCATTTATTGGAAGGAATGCTCGATGATAATTGATGTGCTGACTTGTTTCCCCGAGATGATCAATCCGGTCATTTCCGAGAGCATGGTCAAACGAGCTCAAGAAAAAGACCTGGTTACTATAAGGGTACATGATCTGCGCGAATTTTCCGCAGATAAACACCGCAAAACCGATGATTATCCTTTCGGTGGCGGTGATGGCATGGTCATGACCCCGCAGCCGCTTTATGATGGCATTCGCACCCTCTTGCAACAAGCACCCGACGGTGTCCGATCACGCGTCCTGTTTCCCACTCCCGATGGAGCGGTATTTACTCAGGAATGCGCAGAGACGCTCTCTTTAGAAGAGCATTTGATCTTTGTATGCGGACACTACAAGGGGATCGATCAGCGGATAAGAGATCTGTTGATCACCGATGAAATATCCATCGGGGATTATGTCCTAACAGGAGGTGAGATATCATCCATAGTTATTATGGATGCCATTATCCGCCTTATCCCCGGTGTACTTAGCGAGATAAATTCTGCGTTAAGTGATTCGTTCTCGGATCCCCTGCTCGATTGTCCCTGGTACACCCGCCCTGAGGTATTCGAAGGCGAGGCGGTGCCGGATGTGCTGTTGAGTGGGCATCATGCCAACATTGACGCATGGAGAAAAGAAGAACGAATTAATAAAACAAAAGAACGCAGACCCGATATGTGGAAAGCATATCAGGATAAAGGAGATGACAAGAATGGATAAGACACAGATCGCGGCAATAGGCCATATGCGAAATGACATTCCGGAATTCAAAGCCGGAGATACGCTGGTCGTAGACGTAAAGGTCCGCGAAGGCGATAAAGAACGTATTCAGCAATTCAAAGGTATTTGTATTGCACGCAAAGGTACAGGGATCAACGCTACATTTATCGTAAGAAAAATTTCTAACGGTGTCGGCGTAGAACGTATTTTCCCGGTACATTCACCGAATGTTGCAAAGATCGAAAGAATCACAATTGGTAAAGTTCGCAGATCCAAGATCTACTACATTCGTGAGCTTAAAGGTAAGAAAGCGACCCGCGTCAAAGAATTGCGTAAATAGTCTTATTTTTACTTGCAATTCGGGGCGAAAAACATTAAAATTTTCCGCTTTTGAAATTGATATTTTATAATATCCGTGGCTCTGTAGCTCAGTCGGTAGAGCAGGGGACTGAAAATCCCTGTGTCCCTGGTTCGATTCCGGGTGGAGCCACTCCAAAAACGCCTTTGTTGAAGAACAAGGGCGTTTTTGTAAGTACAAAGATTAAAGGCAAAAGTAAAAAGTAGGGGCTGGACATTGTCCAGCCCGTTTCTATTATATTTCAATTTTCAAAGTGGAGATGAATTGGTCGCGACCGTCCCGTCACTTTTTGGGCAACATTTGGGCAACGCAAAGTATGAATATAGCAAAAAGCCACCCGGTTAAAGGTGGCTCTATATTCTAAATCAATGGGGTAGTGCTACTTCATCAGCACCATCTTCCTGGAAACATGCTTATCACCATATTCAAGTCGGTAAATATAAATACCGGAACTGTAATTGCCGGCATCCCAGGTAACGTCCCAATGACCGGCTTCTTTAAATCCGTTATAAAGCGTTTCAACTAAATGACCCGTTATGTCGAATACCTGAAGTTTGATGTTTTGAGCTTCTGGAAGTTCATACTCGATCGTTGTTGTTGGATTTAGGGGATTGGGGTAGTTTTGGGAGAGGGTGAATTGTGTGGGTAATTCATTTTCTTCAATTGAAGTAACCGGATTATTGAAATCAAGTACATTTGCCCATACACCGCTTCCAGATATTCTCCATAATGAATAGATCTTGTTGTGGTACAAAATAATTTTTATATAATATTCACTCTTTTGATTATCAACTGTAGATATCCTGAATGGTTCGCCTATTTTTTTTCTTTCGTTATTAAATCGTTGTGCAACAATCCTATTATAGGATCCAATATCGCTTTCCCATGATATAATGCTTTCACCATTTTCAGAAATACTACAACATACATCGGCCCAAGGATGAACATTATCTAAACTATCTGTTAAGGTAATAACAGATGTTATTGGTTGAGTGTCTTTATTAAACCACCTATAAAAAATATTCCAACCTGAACTATCTTCTGCACTCCAAACAACAACAAAATTCCCAGCATTATCCATACCCATACTGGTGAAAAGAAAATTATCTAAAGAGGTTGGAGTATCTGAGATCAAAAAAGATGAATCTTTGGGAATACTATTAGAATCAAACAAACGTCCATATATATTATCTTCACCATTTCGATCATCAATCCAAGCAATTACGAAATCAGAATTTTGTTCAAAACTTTTAATTAATGGTTGTCTGCTAGTAATATCATCATATATATTCTCAAATTCATTAACCCAAAAATCTGATCCAATAAGTTCATTGTCAATAGTGAGAAGTTGTCCCCGGATATCACTTTTATTTGTCGATACATTCCCATGCCAAACAGAAGCCAATAGCGTATCATTTAAAAAACAAATTGAGGGACTTCCTAAACTATTATCACTAGGAGTTTCGTCTAGTCTGATGGATGCAATTTGTGGATCATTATTTGATCTAAATACTGTCCCTTGTATTTCCTTATGAAGCCCGTAATTGACTACCCAAGAAGATGCAATATTATTATTTCTCGCATCAATACTACTATTTAATCCATAAATAGTGTTATTTACTAAAAGTGTATCAGATATGGCATTAAATCCGGTATCTAGATTAAAATAGATGATTCCATCATTGTAATTTCCATAGACAACATGGATTGTATCGTTATTTATAACGGCATCAGGGAAATTGATGTTATTATACAACTTAAAGTCCGGTACAATTTGACCAGTTAAAACAGATACATAAACAACCATTGAAGTAAATAAAGTAATTATTCTTTTTCGGGTTTTCACAAAGGCCTCATTAATTCAATACCAAAACATACAAAATTCCTTCAACTCATAAAAGGAATATCTTCATATGTAGGAAAGTTGATAGGATTGGCTTGGTAAAGTGGTGTTTTTTTTGTATTATACTGATATCGAATTATTTATGTCGAGGTGATCTATGAAAAAACTTGTAATTATTATTTTAGTATTGCTGGCTTTGGGGCAAGTCTATGGACAAACTGATCGAAATGGAAATCCCATTTTTAATTCTATTTATAAAAAGGAAAACGTGGGAAAAAACTACCTATTGGTTTATCGCTATTACACACTCAAAAATAATATTGAAAATAGAAAATCCTCTGTCTTTATGGCTGAATCCCCAAGTTTAGATCTGATTGAAGGTGCTGCCATTAATCTGCCATCAGATTATTTCATTTTAACAAAGAAAAGTAAAGTAGTGGGTATAATCGGGTTATTGAATTATCCCAGAAGAGAATTTAATTTCGATCTAATAAGAATGGAGCAGCGGTATACTTATCCTTGCAAACTAAATGGTGACATTACAGAGAACAGAGCTGTTGAAATTGTAAATAACCAATATGATCCCAATGCATATATTGACGGTGACGTATTACATTTTAATGGAAAAGAATTTAAAATTATTTCTAATGATGACATTGAAAATGCCGTTGAGATATTAATTAAAACAAAGAAATTAGATAAGAATAGAGCATCGAAATTCAGATTTATTTCCAAGAAAGAGACTGAAGCCTATATTCTTTCGGAAACGAAGGAAGGCGGAAAATTAGACTTCTTTACGGAAGTAAAAGATAAAAAATATGATGGCGTACAAATTATACCGGGGCTTTTTGCATCATATCAAAGTATCGCATATTATAAATGGGGTCGCGCTTGCTATGATCTCGGCGTTGACACAATTGAAGAGGTTTATGGTCTATATATAAAGATAAAAGGCGAAACTTTAAACGAGCAAGAAGAAATATATATTAAAATGGGATTTAATAATGAATGGGACTAAGCATTACAAAATGACCAACCTTACCAACACAAATAGTAGTTCTTTGAAGTCGTACAATAAGAAAAATAATCCTTGGAGAAACAATGAAAGCAACGTTAAAAAAAATAGTGAAGATCTCCATAAGTCTAATTCTGATATTCTGGGTGATTAACACGGCGAAGAATATTTATCTTTATTTTACTTACGAGCATGGAAATCTAGCATTAGTTAGAGTTGAAGGTAAGCCGGGTGAAATTGAAGGTAGATGGAGAGGAGTCATTGATTCTTGGACACACATAGATGATAGGAGGCACATTAAAGAGTATATTTTTAATTCTGACGGCACCGGAATTTATTATACTAAGACTTATTCCAAGCGTATAACCGGCAAATCTTCGAAGACATATTCTTGGGGGGCAATTTTGCCATTTGACAAAAAGGATTATTACGAACATTCATATAAAATTCTTATCGATTCCTTATACATAACGTTTTTACCTGATACAAATGCTTTTTGGTATGGTCAGGATACTGCTTACACTCTGTATAAAATTAGTAACGATTCACTTTATATAGATATTAGGCAGGAAGAGGATAGATATACCGCTAAACCGATATGGCTATATTGGGATACTGAAAAGTTTGCTTTTAAAAAAATGTTTATCCCATACTTATATTAAGAATAATAAGCAAGGGTGTAAGATATTTTGTGTAAATGATCTCTTTGATTGTGACTTGAAACTGCATTGGCAAGGTATTTGGATTAGTTTTTTTACACCGGTCACTTTTTGGTCACCTACCTCTATAACTTACTGATTATCAGAGGTGAACAGAGTACTGAAAATCCCTGTGTCCCTGGTTCGATTCCGGGTGGAGCCACTCCGATGACCCCATCAACTTGATGGGGTTTTTGTTTATTGTGGAATTAAATTATTGGTTTATCTTATTTCAATCTTCGAGGAGGAGATCGGGGGAGTAGAAGTGGCGGATGTAGGGAACAGGCATGCCTGTTTCGTTATGATAATTTATCAATCACATGAATTATTTTATGAGCCATCTTCAAGGGCGTTTTTGTAAGTACAAAGATTAAAGCTTGCTCTACGAAGCTCTAAAGGAGCGTAGTAGAGGCAAAAGTAAAAAGTAGGGGCTGGACATTGTCCAGCCCGTTTCTATTATATTTCAATTTTCAAAGTGGAGATGAATTGGTCGCGACCGTCCCGTCACTTTTTGGGCGCCATTTGGGCGCCGCGAAGTACAAAAGAGCGCATAAAAAGCTAAATGATACAAGCAGAAGAGAAAGAGTTCACACCAAACTGTCTAAATAATGGGGGAGGGGTCATTTAATTCTAGTATGTAATTGATACATAGTTTTATTTTTTTGCCCGGTTTTTACAAAAAGATTCATTTCCACACCTTTTTTCAAGTCCCGGCTTGCTGTTGCAGAAGAAATATCCTTAAATACATTCATATAATCTATGCGGGTAAAGGATGTCCTTGCTAATGAAACAAAATACCTTAAACGATCATCCTCGGTTAAGGTTCTGTTATTAAAATTCAATAGTTCTGCCAGAGATTTTTCAATCACACTTAACATATATTCGATAAAAATCGTTGAATTTCCCTTTATATCACTTGTTGCAAGTACATTATAGTATTGCTCCTGTGTTAGGTTTATTAATGTTTCAAAAGGCAAAAATTCGAAGACAGGGTATTCTTGCAACAATATCACAGTTTGCCAAAGTCTTCCTATCCTGCCATTTCCGTCCATAAAGGGATGAATAAATTCTATCTCATAATGAAAAACACAGCTTTTTATTAAAGTCAATTCATTTTCATCTTTTAAATATTCAAATAAGTTGCTCATTAATAAAGGAACATTTCCGGCCGGCGGAGCTATGTGGACTACTTTTGAATTATCAAAAATTCCCACGCTTTGATCCCTGTATCTCCCTGGATTTTTAATTATGTCCTGCATTAATAATTTGTGGGCTGATAATAATGATTCGGATGAAAATGGATCATATTCAGTCAAATGATCATACACTTTAATGGCATTTATTACTTCAAGTACATCTTTTTTGGGACCGATTACCCTTTTATTTTCTATTAATGCAGTAACCTGCTCCCGTGTTAAGGTATTCCCTTCGATTTTCAGGGAGGAATGAATTGTTTTAATTTTGTTTTGTTTGCGTAATTGCGGTGAGGGTCTGCTCATTAAATTAGCATTGACTTCTCCTATCTTCTCGGAGATCGAAGTGATAAGTTTGAGTATTGTCGCGTTTATGTTATATGGCGGTTTCATTGATACTATCATTTGATACTATCAAAGATAGTGTTTGTATCAAATTAATCCAAAAGATTTTTT
>JAYEJI010000107.1:0-2664 GCA_034660515.1 Fidelibacterota bacterium | reverse complement strand
AAATAGATAATATATAAAAAATATGGTAAATATTACTTGATGATCCAAATAAATATTATTAAATTAAATCAGAGGATTGAAATGTGTAAGCTCATGAGCTATTTGCATAGTAAATATAAGACTTATACCGACCGATCAGATGAAGATGTACGACTGTTTACGTACGTGCCTTATATAACATTTAAAAGATGAGAAAACAGAATGAAAAAGTATGATGTCATAATTATTGGAGCCGGTCCTGCAGGTATAATTACAGGAGTAACGGCAAAAAAACAATATCCCGGCAAATCGATCCTAATGATCCGTGAAGAAGAAAAAGGTTTAGTGCCATGTGGTATTCCTTATATTTTTCATAATCTAAATTCCGTTAGTAAAAATATAATGGGTCCAAAACCTTTTATCGATCTGGGCGGTGATGTAATTACGGATCCTGTTGTTGAAGTTAATATTAAAGATAAAACCCTTAAAGTAAGATCAGGCGATAGTTTTTCTTTTGATAAACTTATATTTGCAACGGGCTCAAAAGCTGTCATTGCAAGTTTTATCCCCGGATTTGACCTAAAAAATACATTCTACATCAGAAAAAGTTATAATTATATCGATAATTTATTTAATGAATTAGAAGACAAAAAAAATATTGTTGTTGTAGGAGGCGGATTTATAGGTGCCGAAATGGCAGAACAATTATCTATGCATCCCGGCAAAAAAGTAAGCCTTGTTGAAAGTGAAGATCTTTGTTTCTCAAAAGCTTTTTCCCATGATTTAAGTGCCATTGCAACCGAAGAACTGAAAAAATCAAATGTTGATGTTCATACATCAACATTAGTTGAAAAAGTATTGGGAAAAAATGGAGTTGTTACGGGCGTTCAACTAAATAATAAAAATGAGATCAAAGCAGATGCCGTAATTTTTGCCGTTGGATACAAGCCCAATACAGAACTGGCTAAAAATTCCGGCCTGTATACAAACACGACTGGAGCTATTGTTGTTGATAATTATGGCCATACAACAGTAGAAGATATTTATGCAGTTGGAGATTGTGCACAAACATTAGGTTTTTTGACAGGAAGATGCGATAATATCATGTTAGCTTCCACGGCCACAGCTGAGGCTCGGGTTTTAGGTTATAATTTATTTGGGATAAAAATTAAAAATAGTTTTACCGGAACAATTGGTATTTTTTCTACTGAGATCAATGGATTGGCAATGGCTGCTGCAGGAGTTAATGAAAAAAGTGCATTAGCTGCCAATATTGAATTTATTACAGCTCAGTTCAGTGCTGTTGACCGACATCCCGGAACTATAGAAGGAGCATCTCCATTAACGTTAAAATTATATGTTTCTCCTTCAGACGGTTCTATTTTGGGAGGTGAAGTATGGGGAGGAAAATCTTCCGGTGAAATAATAAATACTATTGGTCTTGCTATTCAGAAAGGGCTTACCGTATATGAACTTATATCATTTCAAATAGGGACTCATCCTTTACTTACCAGTGCTCCAACTATGCCGGTGTTTATTAAAGCAGCAGAGCTTGCTCTTTCTAAAATACAAATATTAAGTAAATAATAGTTGTTCTGGATATATAATAAGATCTGAAAGATTAATTATGATCTTTCAAAAAAAAGTAAGGTACGGAACGGTTTTAAATCGTTCCGTTTTTTTTAGCATTAAAATATAATTATTTAAGTAAGATCATCTTTTTGGTATCTGCAAATTCACCCGCTTGCAATCGATAGAAATATATTCCCGAATTAAAACCCGAGGCATCCCAAATAACTTCATGTGTTCCGGCTTCAACAAAGCCTTTCAGTAATTGATCAACCAAAACTCCCTGAGTATTATATATATTGATTACAGTATTGCTGCCTACAGCATAGTGCATACTGATTACTGTTTTTGGATTGAACGGATTGGGATAATTCTGATCCAATTTAAAGTTGACAGGGATCTCAAAAACCGAGGTGGAAGCAACAGTCGTAAAGCTATAGATCTGAGACCAGTCACTTTCGACAGCCTGATGAAAGGATTTTACTTGCCAGAAATACGGGGTGTTATACTGCAGGTCACTGATCGCAAGAGTGGTATCTAAATGCGTTTTATCGATCAATATGTTTGAAAAAATAGAATCGCTTGCCACTTGTACTCTGTACGATGTTGAGTTTACGCTTGAATGCCATATTAACGATAGAGTCGTTGGTGATTCTGACAAACTGTCTGTTGGTGAAATAAGTTCAGGGATCCCAGGCAGGGGGGTATATTGTGCATAATACTGGCGAACGGTATCTTCAGCAATCTTATTTCTAATGGAGAAAGTCCTCAATTTATCGAATGAATTCGCCCAGTCTACATTGCTTGACATTTGATTTCCCCATAAAAATGCCCCTTCGATCAGATTTGAGTTATTCTCGTTGACATCAAAAAAAGCCGAATACACATTTGCTTGAGTTTCCTCTCCATCATCCAATCCATTTAGATCTGAGTCTTCGAAAAATTTTGTCTCAAATTCTCTCATGCTTGGCATGTGAGGGGAACCAATGGCATCAACATAACCGAATTCCAAAAATAAGATTGGTTTGTCGGGATTGTTGTCTTTAAGTGGGATCAGATGGTCATTAAATATTTGATTCCAGCAATTCTCAAGATCAGTTGTGCTCATGACCGAAT
>JAYEJI010000106.1:1873-12228 GCA_034660515.1 Fidelibacterota bacterium | reverse complement strand
ATGACCATCTCATCGTTATCTTTTGCAACCCAATGTGAAATATTCAGGCTTGATGCTTTATCGATCAGAGGTGCCGGGATAAAGGGTGCGATCACTTTATAGATAGAATTTGTCTCTATTTTACCCAGATCGCTCATTGCCTGGTTTACCGGTTGTTCTCCATCCGCCAGCATATTGCGGATATCGAATTCCGTTGTGATAAGAGCCTTATCGAACCAAGCCGGCTTTTCCGTCACATATGTTGTTTCTGCATTTTCGCTAAAAAGATCCTGCCCGACTTCTTTTCGCAATACATTGATCAGATCTTCAACTTTTACACGCCCAATACTTGCTACCTGCTGTAGCGTCGCTATGCGTGCAACCGTCTTCCTGAGTATAGGATTCTTCAATTCTTTGAATGCCGGCATGTATTCCATCAATTCATCTTCCAACTGCGGATAAGCATCCAACAGTTGCATCAGCTTGGTCTTGGGAGTAATGATCATGATATTACCCTTTATTTATAGGAGAGTATCCGTTGTTCACCTTCCAATTCACGATAGACCGTAACATCATGGGATACTTCCAGAGTCCCCAGATATTCCCCTTTGTCATTTCGGAGCGCAAAGTATTCAATGTGGATCATTTTTCCGCCCATATTGATCCAGAATGGACTGCGGCTTTGTTTTCCGCTTTTAAAATCATTAATGATCTTATCAACAATGTGCGCGCTGGCCGGTGGATGACAAAGACGGACATCACGATTCAGGATGGCCCGGTTACGCTGAAATACCCGTTCCCTGCCCTGAGAAAAATATTTTACTTTATCATTTCGGTCCACAAAGGTCATATCTATGGGCAGAGAATTCAAAATACTCAGTAATTCTTCAGCAGAAAAGCTACCGGAAGGCAATTGGATATGACTGCCGCTTTTCTGAATATCATTGATCGATTCTTCAGCTATTCCCTCAGGTTTCCAAGCTACTTCCGGGTCATAGAGACAAAAACCGATATCAAGTGATTGTTTACTGATCTCATACCATTCTGCATCCGTGAGAGTATCCAATGCCATCGGCAAAAGGATCTCTTCTTCCTTTATGACCATTTCATCCACTCCCTTGCACGCCGGATACAGGATCATTTCCGCGGTGGCTATTAATTCCTTACCGGTAATGGCTTCCGTTTCTAAGATCTCTATGCTTCCCTTGATAAGTTCACGGATCTCGTCGTGTTTTCCCCACATGATCTTAGGTGGTCCGGTAATACCTTTGTTCTCAAGATAAGGGAAAACAAGATACTCTTTACGCTGGTAATGTTTATCTGCATCAAAAAGACTATTAAACAAAGCTCGCAGGGTAAAAATAGTTTTCTTAAGGTCTTCTTCAGGAGCCTTTTCCAGATCATTCAGCTTATTTCGGATATCCGCAGTTATTTTCATTAGCGCTGCATTTTCCTTTATCAACACATCTACAGGATGTCCTTCCGGAATATCCTTCGCACCTGAAAGATCTACATGTCCCTGTAAAACAGCGGAGTGAATATCACAAAGCTTTAATATTTCCTCTTCCGGGATCCCTTCACTGATCAACTCCTGTTCTACTTCTACAATTTCTCCATAAGGGACTTGGCTCAATGATTCCATTAATTCTTCCCTGACCTGATCTTTAGACTTACCATCATGCAGTTTAAGGATCAATTCTTTCAGTTTTGCTTTTCTTTTTTTTGAGTTAGCAATCAATTCACTCATATTTTACCATCCTTTTTTGAATACGGTTAATCCGAATGCTTACATAGCCTCGTATTATTCGTGAAAACTTAAATATAATACATCCGAATACCAAGAAAATTGACCGTATTACAGAATCCAAAAGCAAGGCTTTTATAATGATAGCTTTATGTTTATTTTACAGAAAACCGAGGAGTTTTCATGAATAAGCGTTTATCTGAGATCATGAGCAATTACCGCGCTGCTTACAATTCTGAAAAAGCGGCCGGTATGAAGGCTTATATGAAAAATAAATTCGAGTTTCTGGGTTTGCAAAAACCCGAGCGGATCGCACTCCGAAAAACCTACCTAAAAGAGTTGAAAGCAGAGGAAAAGATCGACTGGAATATCGTATGGACCCTTTGGGATCAACCGGAACGCGAATTCCAATACCTTGCACTTGCCTATCTCGATACTATGAAAAACTTTCTTGAAGAAAACGATATTAATAAAATGGAAAAACTTATTGTGAACAAATCCTGGTGGGATTCGGTGGATGGTATCGCTCCGCTGGTAGGGTTCATGAACATAAAATATCCGACACTGAAGCAAGGTAAGATAAACGCATGGATCAATGAAGCGAACATATGGCTGATACGCGTATCAATCATTTTTCAATTAAAATATAAAGAAAATACCGATACGACATTTTTAAGCAAAACTATCCTGTGGAATTGCGGCACAAAAGAATTTTTTATTAATAAATCTATCGGATGGGCTTTAAGAGAATATTCAAAGACCGATCCCGATTGGGTTCGTATTTTTATTAATAACAATACTTTACATTCTCTAAGCGTGAGAGAAGGCGGTAAATACGTTTAGAGTTATGAGTTATGGGTTATAAGTTATGAGTAGAATATCTACTTACTGTTTACTGTTCACTGTTCACTGCTTACTGTTCACGACTTACGCTTCACGATTCACTGATTACTGATTTCTGCTTACTGTTTACTGTTCACTTCTTCTTCGGTTTAGGCAATTCCTGAGCTGTTTTAAGTATAAGCTCACATAACCAATCACTATCGTCAAGTTTTTCGCCGATCAGATAATAATTCTTTGCTCCCTGATAGGGAGGTGCTTCTTCAACCTCACCTATAAAGGCTTTTCCTGCCGGTGTGGGTTTAATGAATAATTGGTTATCACCGATCAAGCCCACAACTTTCTCATCACAATAAAGAGCTGCACCCCCGAACATCTTGCGGTATTTGACATCTCCAAGTGATTCTAATTGTTCTACAATATAGTCTAAAAAGACTTGTTCATTTGGCATATGATCACCTCAACTAGCTTTGTGTTTAAAAGTTTATTTCCTAGTCGCTCATGACAGTTCACTGTCTACTGTTCAGCACTTAGCAATTACTACTCACTTAGATCTTCAATGATCTCTTTGCGAATTTCTTCTCCCTCGGGGGTTGGATATAGCATTCCTACATGAAAAAGCCCCTCATATTCATGGTAAGTAAAGGGAATACCCTGTTCAATGGCCATCATATTCAATTTTCGGCAATCTGCTACCAAAAGATCGTGAGTTCCAACATAAAGTGATATGGGCGCAAGACCCTTTAATTCCCCATAGATCGGACTAACAAGATAGTTCTTTCTATCCAAAGGACCCGCGTAAAGCTCACCGGCTATTAAAATTGATTCAATATTCAGGAGCGGATCATCTTTATCGACTTCCACTATATCCGGGTTAGTTAATGTAAGATCAACACAGGGTGATAATAAGATCAGTTGCTCAGGCTGTGGTAATCCTTTTTCCGCAAATAATTGACCGAGGGCCAGGCTCATACCTCCCCCGGCGGAATCACCGATGATACTGATGTGCTTTGGATCATGATTTTTGATCAATTCCGTATAAAGTTTTAGCAGCATATCAAATACGTGGGTTACATTATACTCGGGTGCAAGCGGATAATCGGGAGCGATCACTTTGGCTTTAAGTTGGTCAATAATGTAGGATATGAACATCCAGTGCGGAGACATGAAATTATACATATATGACCCACCATGAAGGTAAATAATAACCTTTTCACTCATATCTTTTACCGGTTCGATCGTCCAGACATTATGTCCCAGACTATCATCAACATCAATATCATAGAGCAAATACAAACTATTCAAAGGTCTTGCAGGAGTTATTTTGTTCAGATAGTTCATATAATCCGCCAGCCTGTTCCCCTCTTTCACCTTGGAGCTTCGCATGCTGTTCTCGATCATCTGAGCAACCCAACTTTGTCCTTGTCTTATCTTCATTTGAGCCTCCAGACTATCTATAAATGTGAAAAATTGAGCTTGTAGGAATTGAGGGAATAAAAGTGCGGTCATAAGGACCACTGAAAAGATCAATTTACATTTGATATTTTTACTTACTTTCATTTCTACCGGTATCCCTAGTCTATATTCCATTTGCTTTTCAATGAATCAAATATTTCCATTCGACATATTTTCCCTTCGGGTGTGGGATAAAGCATACCATCGTGTAAAAGGCCCTCGATCTCATGATATTCCAAAGGATGACATGCTTTTTCAGCTTTGTCTTTGAATTTCCTGCAATCCGGCATGAGAATATCATGTGTCCCAACAAAAAGGGTGATAGGCGGAAGTCCTTCCATTGAACCAAAAAGAGGACTGACGAGGTAGTATTTTCTGCTAAGTACACCCGCATAGGCTTTCCCTGACTCGATAAGCCCGTTAATATTTAAAATGGGATCCAACTTATCTATTTTTTGGATCTCAGGATTATCCACATGGACATCCAACCAAGGTGAGAGTAAAAATAATCCGGAAGGTTGTTTCATTTCTTTTTCATGCAAATACTGTGATATTGCCAATGACATTCCTCCTCCGGAAGAATCGCCCATAACAATAAGTCTTGATGTGCCTACCCGATCGATCAGATCTTGATAAAGAGGGATCATCATGTCAAAAACATCCTCAACATTATTTTCAGGTGCCAAAGGATAATCAGGGGCTATAACGGTGCATTTAAAATTATCAACCAATGCTCCTATCAGAAACCAATGACCGGGAGTAAAATTAGCGGCATAGGCACCTCCGTGAAGAAACAGAATTGTTTGTTCATTCTGATCCTTAAGTGGCGCAATTCTCCACACTTTTCGCTCTGAATATATTTCTGATGAGATTGAATACATATTTTCCATCAAACGAGGAGGGGTTGCTCTATTTCGCATCCTTTTAAAAGCATTTAAAGTGTTTTTCTCTTTCATACGGGCTAGTCTCAAACTCGCCTCGAGAATGCGATTAATAAAACTTTGCTGCTTTTCGGTGTACATAATTTAATATATACTTTTCATAAGTAAAATAGTATGAAAATCAACCTATGATGCTGTGTATTAAAATATAATATTGTTTATTGGGAGAGGATGATCAAAACCTTCTACCATTGCATTTATAAGACAAAATGACTGGAATGCAGGTATCTGCTCCAATCTGATCACTGCTTCCTTTATCTTGCTCTTCTCCAAAAGACGTGCCCGGCAAGTACCCTCAAGTAGAGGTGTATCCGGTGTCAGCCAATTTTTTCCATTAAAAAAGACGATATTCGCGCTTGAACTGTCGGTGACAAAACCGTTCTTCACAATGAGGATGTCATCACAATCATCTTTTTGTTCAAAAAGATGATTGATCATGGAACGGTCGGTCGATTTGAAAGAATAATTGATAATATTATTTTCTAGCAATCGTAATGTTTTGATATTACGGGGTTTATATTCATCATATTCGCAAATAAAATCTTGGTCATTGTAAAGAAAACGAAGCTTTACCAAGAATGAGCTAAGTGTTTCCGGTACTTTGATCACTTCCTGTAAATTAAAAACTGAACTCTTTTCATAAACCCGGCAAAAAGTTCTTTCCAGTCGCTGTTGATGATAACTCAAATTGCAGGGACTCCCCTGCTCTATACGGATCGTCTCAATATAAGGGTACATAGACCTTGTCCACCATTTCATTGTATTCATCATTAAGATCACTGTTTGCCGTGATACCACCTCCACTGCGGAACTGCAATCCCTGTTTTGTTCTTTCAATATAGCGGATATTGACAGCGGAATCAATTTCCTTCCCGTCAAATACCCCAAATACACCGGTAAAATACCCGCGATCCGCTTTCTCGGCTTCCCTGATGATCTCTACTGTCCGTTTTTTGGGCGCACCGCTGATGGAACCTGCCGGCAAAAGCGTCCAGAGGATATCTCCGATCCTATTTTGCCAATCGAGATTCAGTTCTCCGCGTATCTCGGAACTGACTTGTAAAAGATTCTTGCGATTACTATGAATCTCAGAGAGAAAACGGAATTTTGTGACCGAAATATTTTGGGCAACCATAGACAGATCGTTACGGATGAGATCTACAATGGTATTGTGTTCCCAAGTTTCCTTTTTATCCGTTAGGATGGTTTGTGCGGCATTCGGCAGATCGGCATCAATGGTGCCCTTCATGGGATAGGAGTAAATATGTCCGCTTTGTGTTCGAATAAAACATTCGGGTGAAAAGATAGTAAATTGATCTTTGTACAACAGTTTATATTGAGCTTCTGCCTGAAAAAATATTTCCATCAGTGAATGATCGATCTTTATCGGTGTTGGGAAAGTGATATTCAGAAGATAGCTATTCCCTGCATTCAAATGTTCCTGTGCCCCTTGAAAGGCTTTTGCATAATCATTCTTTTGCATGGGGAAAACCTGAAGTTTTATCACTTGATCATTCATAACACGGTTAGTTGCATTCCGCGACCCGGGTACCTGAAAAAATACATCCTGACCATTACATTCATCCAAGGGAATGATGACAGGCTTTTTCATTTCAAAATCGACCAGAAAAAGGAAGGGCTTTCTCTGTTTTCCCAATTCATTCGCCAATTTTATAAACTCGTTCTGCATTATATTTCTATAAAATTCTTTAATAGTATAAAGCCATGATCCGTTATATGGGATTCGGGGTGAAATTGTACTCCATACACGGAAAATTCTTTATGTTTTATAGCCATGATAAGCTCCTGCTCCGAAACGGCAAGGAGCTCCAGTTCTGCAGGAAACGAACTGTTATCGACCGCCCAGGAATGATAGAGGCCGACTTGAAAAGTGTCCGGAATCCCTTCAAATATTATATCATTTTTTAATACCCGAATTGCATGAGCTTGTCCGTGTACCACCGGATCAAGCTGTTTCAGCGATCCGCCCAGGTATTCTGCCAGTGCCTGATGTCCCAGACATATACCGAGAATAGGTTTTTGATCCAGATAATGCTCAAATACATCAAAAAGCAGGGGAAACTCCTTCGGAAGACCCGGCCCGGGAGAAATAATGATCTTATCAAAAGTTTCGATGTCCGGAAGATCAATTTCGGATGCTCTGTAAACCTGTAGATCCACTTCATTCATACGCCGGATATAATCCACAATATTATAAGTAAAGGAATCATTGTTGTCGATGAGAAGGATTTGTTGCATGATAAAATATACGATTATAAAATCAATAATGAAAGTATAGCAGTTTTGCTTGAAATAATAGATATGTACGGAACGGTTTAAAATCGTTCCGTACTTTTTTACACTTTGAGTTTTTCTTTTTATTTGTGAGAATTTTATCTACATTTCCTCGATTAATAATATGGAGAGATAATGCTTTTTTCACATCGTTCAAATTTCTTTTTTGTGATCTTGATCACACTTATAATATCATCACTGCTTTCCGCATCAGATTGGAAACTCAATCCCGGGATGTTCAATCCCAGCGGTGTTCCCAGCCTGACCTTTTCCCAGCCACGTTTTGCGGATATGGATGCCGATGGCGATCTCGATATGATCTTGGGTTCAACGGCGGATAAGCCCTTGTTCCTGACCAATACGGGGACATCAACATCTCCTCAATTTACATTTATCGATGATATTTTCTCTTCCGTAAGTGAACTTGATGCCGAGATGGGTGTCTGTTACGATATTGACAAAGATGGCGACTTAGATCTGATCACTGGTGGCTATACCGGTATTCAGCTTTATGATAATACCGGGAATGCTGTTTCCGCTGATTTTAGTAAAGTTAATGATTTCTTCAGCGGCCTGAGCGTGGGAACAAATCCTATTGTGGATATGGGGGATATCGATGATGACGGTGATCTTGATATGGTTGTGGGATTGAGCGAAAGCGGTATAGTTAAATTCTATATCAACAGCGGTTCGGATACGGCTGCGATCTTTTTAGAAAGTAGCGTCCAAACGATCGGTGATATCGGACTCTACGCCTATCCGGTCTTTTGCGATCCGGACAGCGACGGTGATCTCGATATTCTTTGCGGGCGCGACGGATATAATTTCACCTATTATCAAAATACGGGGTCAGCTGCTTCAGCAAGCTGGCAGGTCAACAGTTCTGTGTTTTCAGGATTGGGTGGAGACAGTTATTTCAACTCACCGGCCATGGTGGATATAAACGGTGACGGTAATGAAGATCTGATCTATGGAAATTATGCAGGTCCATTGATCTATTATCGCAATTCCGGAACCACCTCATCCCCTGCCTGGACTGAAAATACCACCTTGTTTGGCGGAGTGATCGACGTAGGCGGTGCCAGCACGCCATTTTTTATTGACAGAGACAATGACGGCGACCTTGATATGTTCAGCGGAACACAAATGGGTGATGTCAAATTATATCGTAATGACGGAACAACGACTGCCGCAACTTTCAAATATGTCAAGACCTATACGGCTTTGAAACACTCTATCTATTCTTCTGTATCTGTCGCCGAGGCCACTGCTGACGGGTTAGTTGATGCACTGGTCGGAGATCTGAGCGGTAATATTTATTATCACAGCGGGACATCAAGTGGTTTCCTTTATCAGAACAATGCGTTGACCATCGGAAATATTGGCGATTGGTCGGCTCCTCGTTTTATTGATATGGATAAAGATGGAGATCAGGATATCGTAGCCGGCAACGGGGATGGTTATTTGACCTATTTTGAAAACCAGGGAAGTTCAACTCAACCATTATGGTCAGAGATCTTTAATTATTTTGACAGTCTGGATGTCGGTAATAATTGCGTTCCGGCATTTGCCGACTTGGATTTTGACGGAGATTACGATATGATCGCTGGCGAAGGATTCCGGGATATTCATTATTACGAAAACCAAGCCGGAATATGGGTAGAAGATACCAGTATGGTAGAAGGTATTGTTGCAAAACAAAATGCATCTCCTGCCTTTGCCGATCTGGATGGCGACGGCGATCAGGATCTGATCCTGGGAAATTATGATGGGACTTTTGATTACTATGAGAACACTCGGGAAGTGGTTGGAATTACACCGATAACATTGATCCCTGAACAATATAGCTTGAATAACTACCCTAATCCGTTCAATCCATCTACAGCTATCAGCTATTCCATCTACGCTGAAGCTTCGATGGACAAGCAGCTTCATGTTAAACTTATGATCTATAATATTAGTGGAAAACTTATCACAACTTTGATCGATGAAAACAAACTTGCCGGTGAATATACTCTGAATTTTATTGCGCCTGAAACCATGAGCACAGGGATCTATTTTTGCAAATTGATGGTGAATGGAAGTATAGCTGACACGAAGAAAATTACTTTGTTGAAATAATTATTTTAATATTGAATATCAGTAACCCCGGGTTTAAACCTGGGGTTACTGATATTTTTCTACAAAATTTTTATCGTTAATTATTCACTAATAATCGATGTTTTTGGCTTCTTGCTCTCCATTCTTTCAAACGCTTCGGAGATCAATAGAGGTTTATAGAAGATGACATGCCCCATATACCATCCTTCATCCGTTTTGCGATAAAAACGATCGATCAAGCTGCTTTCCTGCAGTTCAAATTGAGAAATGGTTTCATGATAGCCCGTTGAATGATAGTTTTTTGAATAGGCTTCGATATGCGCTGCTTCTTTGTGAGCATATCCAACTGCATAGGTATTTTGATCTAAAAGTGTTAAAGAAGCCAGTTCATTCCATCGTTCATCCATGTAATAGGTCGTGACCATTTTAAAATCCAATTCCGGAACGGTCTTTATCTGGAACACACGTGTTGAATCAAGAGAATATTCCCAATAAATGAAATGGGTCAAAGAAGAATCTTCGGAATCCACATAGTGGCCTTCCCAGATAACGCCCATATAGGGCTCGAAGATATCTAATGGATTAGCATTGATGAAAGATGTTGTAAGTATAAGAAGTACGAATAGTTTTTTCATTTTTTTGAGATAGATATGTAGGGAACGGTCGCGACCGTTCCTTACGATACCATTAAAATAATCCTAAAGTTTTATAACCATTTCCACTGCAGGTGATCTGCTATCCAGTTCCCATGTATAAACACTGCGGCCTTTTTTTCCTTTTTTCTTCTCATCGGCATTATGTGAATCGACCTTCACGCTTTTGGCGACATGTACCCTGAAAGTACCCAGCATTTTTATGTTAATTTCATCCAGGGAAACAGTATTTTTCTCTTCAAGAACAAAACCTTTAATGGCAAGATCCCCGTTTTCTTGATGCTTAAAATTAAAGATATTCATATCATCGTAATCGTGTTTCCAATCTACCCCAAAAGGCGGATTTGC
>JAYEJI010000106.1:0-1863 GCA_034660515.1 Fidelibacterota bacterium | reverse complement strand
ATCTTCCCCTGCATCCAGCTTGATCTTTACCCCTACCTTAAAGCGTCCTTCACCAAGATTTTTTACGGATTTGAAACCCGGTAAAGTCAACAGTCCGTCCATGACATCCTGTAATTCTTCTTCTTTATCTTTATCATAGGTTCCTTTGCTGATTGCATCCAGTACAGCGATGTGGATCAAATCTCCCTTGTACTCAAAATCATAGGAACCGTCCTTGTGCACAAAAACATCCACTTCATAGTTGTCCGGGATGAAGCAGGAATTTAGTAATAAGGCAGAAATAATCAGTACCCCTACTAAAAATATTATTTTTTTCATTTTGAGGCCCTTTCATTTAATTGATAATTACTTATTTGCAAACGAAAAATGCATCTGACAGATCACCCATTTCCCGTCGCGTTTTTCCAGCACCCCTGTCCAACGGGTGTTTTCCCAATTGGCAGGCTGGCCTTTCCATGTGTTGATGTCATCAAGCATGCAAAACCACCAAGCAATCTTACCGTCCTGCGAGAAATTGATCCGCAGATCTTGTATATCAAAGCTGATGGCCTTGAATTCTTCGTGCAGCCAGAAGGCCTCCGCCCCTTTGAATTCTTCGAATCCCCGGACGACCTTGTCGCCGGGCTGGATCTCGGTATAGTTGCTGTCGTTGGCGATGGTATTATAAAGCAGATCGATATCTTTGTCTTTCGCCCAGCCGATACTGTTACGGATGGTGGTTTCTACGGCTTGCAGTTCTTTTTCCTTATCAAACATAAGTACTCCACGAGTTAAGATGCTCATAAGGCCTACGATGAACAAAAGAAAGACAAGAAAGAGGATGGTCGTGCGATTCATGGTATCCTCGATTGTTAAATACATTAATAAGTAATTTTAATAGAAATTAAAGCGATAATCAAGGAATGATAAATATTGATTACGATCAAAAAATCACCTTATTGGGGGTAGAGACGCGATTAATCGCGTCTCTACCCTAAATATTATCATGATTAGAACATGGTGATATGAATAGATCTCTCCGCTATGGTCGAGATGACAGGCTTGCTTGTCGTCTCACGTCTTACATCTTCCGTTTTCCATCTTTATTTGGTGGCACACGAAAATCTATTGCGCCTCTATCTCTACCCCACTTGATTTTTTGGGCTTTTGGCACTATTTTTTTCTTTTCGGCTTTTTCTTTTTTTGCGATGGTTTCTTCGGCTTGTTTTCTTATCACTGAAACGTCAAATTTTTCTTCAGGTTGACCTTCATTTGGCGTATAAGGATGGCCTCCTATGTCCGGATCAGCCGGATTTTCCGAAGGAGCCGGTCCGAATTTATTATCTACCGGGTCGCCTTCTTTGATTAGAAGCCCTAACAAAATGATCCAACCGACAATGGGAATAAAAATATAGAGAAGTTTCGTGCCTTCTTCACCGACATCATGCAAGCGCCGGACAGCAATGGCAAGTCCGGGGACCAAAAGTATGAGGGAATAAAAATTGTTAAAAGAACCGTTAGTGATTCCCCAAAAGCCGACGTTATGCGTTCCAAAAATATTGTCGAACCCGATAGCTATCCAAGCGAAAATAAAATTGAACAGTATGAACATCCAGTAAGCTTTACGATCAGTCCGACTCTTGAAATCGGCATATTGTTTGATCGGGCCAATGTACCATTTCCTGATCAACTCTTTTAAATTCATTTTGATATCTCCTTACTTCTTAGATTTTCGTTTCATGAATAGATCCTTCGACTACTCTGCCAGCTGGCGGATTCGCTTAGGATGACATCATAGATGTGTAGAACGCTTTTTAGTACTCTTAAAATTTAATTACGTTATTTCTTCAGGAATGGGTCCGTATGCATTTTGCATCAGGTCAC
>JAYEJI010000105.1:0-12379 GCA_034660515.1 Fidelibacterota bacterium | reverse complement strand
GGAAGGTCAATATACCCTTGCTTATATGTATTATAACGGAGAGGGAACAGCAATAAATAAAGAGCAGGCTTTTTATTGGTATAGAAGACTTGCAGAAAAAGGTTATGCCAGTCCGCAATTTAACATTGCTTTAATGTATTATCATGGAGAGGGCACGACAATGAATAAAAAACTGGCTGCTTTTTGGATGAAAAAATCCTATGAAAATGGTTCTGAGGGTGCTAAAGAGGCATGGGATGAACTTGAACTGTCAAAATACTAAAATTTCAATGCTCCATGTTCCCGGAACATTATAAGAAATACCCAATGAGGAAAAGTAATGATAGTTTTGAAAGCATTTAAAAAAGAGGATATCTCCGAATTTCTTGATTGGGTTAAAGATTTTGATGCTGAGTTTCTTATTCAGTTCGCGGGACCCCGATATAGCTTTCCTCTGGATAAAAAACAGTTACTTGATACTATACATGATAAACGTTCTCTTGTTTTCAAAGCAATAGACGAAACAACGGGCGCCGCAATAGGACATTGCCAGCTAATGAAGATTGATCCGGATAATAAAAGTGCTTCAATTGGGAGAGCATTAATTAAACAAGACAATCGCGGTCTGGGTTATGGTTACACAATGCTAAAAGAGTTAATAAATTATGCGACAGGCGTTCTTAAACTTAAACAATTACGTTTAAAAGTATTCACTTTTAATAGGTCGGCTTTAAAATGCTATTTAAAATTGGGATTTACAGAATCGAAAAGAGAAAATATTTTTTACCGGGAAATTAATAAAACCTGGAATTGTGTTACAATGGATTATATTATATCATGAAAACAATTTCGGGAAATATCGTCAATGTCTTGAGCGGAAAGATCTTTTCGGGTACGCTTGAGATCAATAACGGAATTATCAGTAGTATTGTTGAGAATGACAATACCTATGATACCTTTATTATTCCCGGTTTTATCGATTCCCATATTCACATAGAAAGTTCAATGCTCCCGCCTTCGGAATTTGCCCGAATTGCTGTAAAGCATGGAACGATAGGTGTCGTTGCAGACGCACATGAGATCGCTAATGTCTTGGGTGTTGACGGCATTAAATTCATGATAGAAAATGCCCAAACATCACCTCTTAAATATGCCTTCTCCGCACCTTCCTGTGTGCCGGCTACGCCTTTTGAAACAAGTGGCGCATATATTACGGCGGAAGATATTGAAACACTTTTTAAAGATTTTCCCGATGTTCGCTTTTTGGGCGAGATGATGAATTTTCCGGGTGTACTTCATGATGATCCGGAAATTTTACGGAAACTGGAACTTGCGAAAGAACATAATAAGCCCGTTGATGGGCATGCTCCCGGTTTAAGCGGAGAAGAACTCGAGAAATATGTTTCAGCCGGAATTTCCACCGATCACGAATGTTTTACCAAAGAAGAAGCCCTTGAGAAACTCTCGCTTGGGATGAAGATACTTATCAGAGAAGGTTCGGCCGCAAAGAATTTTGATGCACTCATTTCCATTGCCGATGAACATTTCAAAAACTGTATGTTCTGTTCGGATGATAAACATCCGGATGATCTTTTGGAAGGACATATCAATATCCTCGTCAAACGCGCTATTGAAACGGGATTAGATATTATGAAAGCCTTAAGGATGGCATCGGTAAATCCTATAAAACATTACGGACTGGATGTAGGGCTCTTGCAGGAAAATGATCCGGCAGATTTTCTTGTTGTTGATTCGCTTGAAGAATTAAATATTCACCAGACGGTCATCAATGGAGAAATTGTCTGTAAAAAAGGCAAGGCTCGCTTTCCGAGAAAAAAGATCCTGCCCGAAAATAATTTTCACATCGATCCAAAACTTGTCCGCGATTTTTACATCGATAATAATTACAAAAAAATGCCCGTGATCGAGGTCATTGACGGCCAATTGATCACCAAGCGTATCGACAGAAATATCAAGATCGAGAATCATAATTTGATTTCTGATACCGAAAACGATATTCTTAAGATCGCGGTCATTAATCGTTACGAAAATAAAACACTTATTCTTGGTTTTGTAAAGAATTTTGGACTCAAAAAAGGGGCTATCGCATCTTCGGTCGCTCATGATTCACACAATATCATTGTTGTCGGTGTTTCCGAAAAAGACATGTGTGAAGCTGTCAATATGATCATCCTGGAAAAAGGCGGAATTTGTGTGGTCTGCGAAGAAGATGGTATTTCTGAGATCCTTCCATTACCCATAGCAGGACTGATGAGCGATCAACACTTCTATAAAGTTGCTGACCAATATTCCAAACTGGATACCCTCGCTAAAAAACTTGGCTCAGAATTGAGCGCACCCTTCATGACTCTTTCTTTTATGGCTCTTCTCGTCATCCCCGAGATCAAATTGAGTGATAAAGGTTTGTTCGATAGTGATCTTTTTGAATTTATTAAATAAATATTCATCATCCTGAAAATCAAATTGAGTGATAAGGGTTTGGTTTGATAGGGTGAAATTTGAATTGACCTGATACCACACTCGCGATACCTGCGTCATCCCGAACTTGTTTCGGGATCTCTGTAACTGTCACGATTTTCTGTAATATTTATCAAGTTTATCCATTTTCTTACATTCATTTATATTTTCGTATTCTTCTCGTGTAAACCAATCTTTTGATAGATCATGAAGATGTTTATTTTTTGATTTGATTAAATTCCATTTCCATTCTCTATGCCAATTCTTTAATTGTTTTTCTCTGCTTATTGCATCAATAATTGATGGATACTCTTCATAATACATTAGATCGGTAATATTATATTTCTTGGAAAATTTAGAACCATGCCCTGTTTTATGCTCAAATATTCTCCTTTCAAGATCATTTGTAACCCCAATATAAAGGACTGTTCTCAATTTATTACTAATGATGTATGTACAGTAAAAATTCATTCTCAAATTTAAATACATTTTATTTATAAGAATAATTTGAATTCTAATGAGTGACACGCATCACAATTCTCGGAGAGATCCTGAAATAAATTCAGGATGACGTGCCTCTTTCTCCTTTTGCCTTTGTACTTTTGCCTTGGAACGGGCATGCCTGTTCCCTACATGTCTCACGTTTTATGCCTGCCCACCATAGCCTTGGCGAAGGTGGGTCTTACGGTTCACTTAATTGACAATTGTCCTTTGTCAATTGTCAATTGATTTGTATTTTCCCAACATGCCCGAAAAAACCCTTTTTACATCTTCAACAAACTTACCACCTCTTGCCGCCCGTATGCGGCCGGGAGAGCTAATACATTTTGCCGGACAAAAACACCTTATCGAGAAAGGTAAATTTGTCCATAATATGATCGTATCCCATGCACTTTTTTCACTGGTGCTTTGGGGTCCTCCGGGAACGGGTAAAACGACTCTTGCTCGCATTATTGCAAAATCGGGGGACGCAATGTTTTATGAAATATCTGCCGTGTCCGCATCTGTGAAGGATGTGCGGGAGATCATTCGCAAAGCAGCATCTCATCAGCAAATGGGTAAGAAAACATTGCTTTTTATCGATGAGATCCACCGTTTCAATAAAAGTCAACAGGATGCTCTTTTACACGCTGTCGAGGATGGCGAGATCATCATGATCGGGGCGACTACGGAGAATCCTTCCTTTGAAGTCATCTCGCCGCTTTTATCCCGTTGTCGTATTTTGAAACTGCAATCTCTTGAGGCAAATGATCTGGTCGACCTTATCGACCGGGCAATGAACGAGGATATTGTTTTATCAAAATACAAGATCAAGCTTCCTGAAAACGTTCGCACTTTTCTCATTATGTCTTCCGGCGGCGATGCGCGAAAAATGTACAATACGCTTGATATCACCGTGCAACTCGTGCGCGGAAAGGACGCGGGCAGTACTTCCTTCGAAATTACAAAAGAAGATATACAAACAGCTCTTCAGGAGCGTGCCTTACTCTATGATAAAGATGGCGATTATCACTACGATACTATTTCGGCATTTATTAAAAGTGTCCGGGGTTCCGATCCCGATGCTGCCGTCTACTGGATGACGGTCATGTTGGAAGGTGGTGAAGATCCGCTGTTCATTGCGCGTCGTTTGATCATTCTTGCTTCCGAAGATATCGGGAATGCCGATCCGCAGGGACTGGTTATTGCGAACGCGGGCTTCCATGCAGTGAAGGCTATCGGCTTACCTGAGGGTGCTATCGTGCTTGCCCAAGTCACAACTTTTTTAGCGAGCTCTCCAAAAAGCAATGCCTCCTATATGGCGCTGAATAAAGCAAGGAAAGCTATTCGTGATACGGGCTTTCAGTCTATCCCTCTACACCTAAGAAATGCGCCCACCGACATGATGAAGCAATTCCAGTATGGCTTGGGCTATATTTATCCGCATGATAAAAAAGACGGTTTTGCAGAGCAAGATTACATGCCGGAGCAGCGGCCTGATGAAGTACTCTATGAGCCTAAGTCTTTGGGATACGAAAAATTTATCTATGAACGGCTCATCAAATACTGGCCGGATCGCTACAAGGAATAGAGATGTCGATATTAATCAAAAATGTTCTTTTGAATGATAAATGTACAGATATTTTCATCGAAAAGAATATCTTCAAGGCTATTGCTCCCAAGATCAATATTCAAGCTGAACGGATCATTGATGCGTCTTGTTTTGCAATCCTCCCGGCTTTCTATAATATGCATACTCATTCCGCTATGACCCTTATGCGCGGATATGCAGATGATATAGAATTACATTCATGGCTTGAAAACCATATTTTACCGCTTGAAAGTAAGCTCGTTGAAGAACATGTTTATCATGGTGCACGACTTGCCGCTTTAGAGATGATCAAAAGTGGAACTGTTTTCTTTAATGATATGTATTTTTTCCCTTACGGCACGGCCAAAGCCGCCGATGAGCTTGGAATGCGTGCGGATATTGCGCCGGTTCTTGTAGATGGCATGGATGCTTCAAGGGCAGATGAAATGATCGCCTATGCGAAGGCCGCGATAGATCGCAGTGACGACTATTCTTCGCGTGTGCGATTTGCAGTTTCTCCTCATGCTGTTTATTCCGTTTCAGCTGAAACCCTGAAAAGAAGTGCTGAACTTTCCCGCAAAGAAGATCTGCCCCTGCAGATCCATGTTTCCGAAACAGAGACTGAGGTCAAAAATTCACTTGAAGAATTCGGCATGCGCCCGGTGGAATATCTGGATTCTCTTGGGGTCCTTGGACCGAATGTGCTTGCCATACATTGTGTGCATTTGAATGATAAAGAACGCAATATTTTAAAACATCGGGACGTGCAAATTGCCCATTGTCCGGTTTCCAATATGAAATTGACTTCCGGTACATTTCATTATCGGGCTTGTATGGAATTGGGAATTCCTCTTGTCCTGGGCACTGATGGCGCCGCATCCAATAATAATCTTTCCATGCTGGGTGAAATGAAATTTTCCGCCTTGCGTGCAAAATCAGATAGTAGCGATCCCACCATCGCTCCCGCGCAGGAGATCTTCGATATGGCGACGATCAATGGCGCTAAAGCAGCCGGACTAAATGCCGGTAAAATTGAAGAAGGTCTGTTGGCCGATTGTATTCTGGTCAATTTGGATCATCCTACCCTTGTTCCCTCCGGGCATCTTATCTCTGACATGATTTACAGCGCCTATCCTGAATGTATCGATACGGTCATTTGCGATGGCAATATCCTTATGCAAGACCGCAAGGTTAAGAACGAAGCTGAGATCATCAATGACGCAAATAAAGCGTATCGGGATTTGATTGAAAGGTAATCCCTGTACGGAACAGGCACTTGTCGGGCAAAGCCTTGGCGAAGACTGATGCTTGTTCCATACATTTTTTACAAGAAATATTCCCAATTTCTATGATCCCTGTCACAATTCTAATAAAGTGTGATTGCTGTCACTGAAATATTTTTTGTTTCTTCGTAAATTATAGCATGAAAATACTTTCTGTAATTTTATGTTTAATTGCTACACTACCCGCACAAATCCTCCTGAATGAATTCATGATCGATCCGGAAAATGACAATACGGGGGAATTTATTGAGATCTACAATATGGGTGACTCAATTATTGATCTTCGTGAATATTATATTTGCGATGCCAGAGATACCGATGCTGTCATAGCTTTCCCCGATTCATTTCTGTTTCCCGGTGAATACGGTCTTATTCTTGATCCTGATTATGCCGGTGAATATGTTTATTATATCCCCGACAGTATTCCACTGTTTACCATACCCGATTCCCGTTTTGGGATGTACGGCATTTCAAATTCAACTCGAAAATCTTTTTCAATCCTTTCCCGGGAATACTCTGTGCTGGATTCATACATTACCGGGACTCCCGATTGGCCGGACCCAACTTACAGTATTGAACGTATCACTTCCTTTGATACGCTTTGGGAAATATCTTCTACACCGTTTGGGTCGCCGGGGTTTCGAAATTCGGTTTCACCAAAAGATTATGATATTAATATTTCCAACCTTCACTGTTATTTCACAGACAGTTTGGTTAACATTATGTTTTCCATAAATAACCTTGGCTTGAGAGAACTATGCGGTTTCTCTTTTGGATATATTGTGGATATTATCAATGCCTCGTTTAACTTAAATGATACCTTGATTTTCAGTTCTTCTGAACTCCTGTTATCTGATAGTTCGTTTCATTTTGAGCATGCTTTTCGTTTTAGGTCAAAAGGCTTAATTGAATTGTATGCTTTTGTGTCAATTGAGAATATTCATGACACTATCACGGCGGACCTGTACATCCCGATCAGTGAAAAAGATCTTCTCATTACCGAATTTGTTTCTCGCACGGGAGATAATTTTTCAAGTGAATATATTGAATTACTCTCCACTTCTAAGCTGCCTATACAAGTAAAAGGGCTGGGGGTATATGACATGACCGGTGCAACTTTTATTGATACTCATTACGTAATATATCCCGATTCAATGTTTGTTTTGGCGCAATCTGCGTCTTTTCATGATGATTTTCCTTTTGTTGATAATTATTATATTCAGCCCGCCTGGCGCAGTTTGAATAACAGCGAAGACATCATCTGTCTTCAGAACCCCACAGGTTCTATGATCATTACCCTACACTATGATTCTGTTTGGGATATAGCTCCCGACTGCGCCATGCAGCTGGTGGATACCGCTTTGGATCATAGTGATCCGAACAATTGGGAATGCTCTTTTTGGGGTTCTCCGGGACAATACAATACAACAGAGAAACAATTACATCATCTCTCCTGTTTCTCCGGAATATCTTTCTTTGCCCCTCAAGATACCCTTAAATTCACATTGATCAATGACGGGTATTTTCCTCTTGCTGAAAACATAGCCACATTTCACACACCTGTATCGGAACAGGATATATATCTTCCGGGAAGCGATCCGGGTGATACTCTTTTTTGTCTTCCGGATACTGTTGGGATATTTTTACCGGGAACCAATATTTGCTCTTTGGTTTGCGAACCCTATTTTTCCTATGAGATCAAATACTACCATCCATATGATCAGTCACCCTGTTGTTTCAATGAGATCTTATTTGACCCGCTCAACAGTTACGGACAAGCGGAATTTATAGAGCTTCAAACAATGCAAGGAGTGCTTGATCTTGACCACTGGTGGCTACAGATCAATAATTCAAAAACAGCCCTTGAGGGTTTACTAAGCAATACTTATATCGCATTGTGTGATCATGATGATCCCTTGAGGGGTTTCCCCTCTTCATCTATACTTGTGTTGAACAAATTTCCCTCTTTGCCAAATGCAGGGGCTGAATTATATTTGATCGATCCGGCAAACCGAATTGTAGATCAATGTAACCTTCGAGATCATTCCGCGATACACGAGGGGAAAAGTTTGGAAAAGCAATTCTCCGGTATTTCTTCGAATGATGGAAGCATATGGTTCTCTTCTGTATCCGCAGAGGGCATGACACCGGGTAGATTGAACAGCATCACATCACTGCCGGGCTTTTATGATGATCTGGACATATATCCGGATGTGTTTTCACCGGGTCTTGACGACCACATTCAATTCAGTATAGATTCTGAGTCGTCTTTGCAATATTGTGAATTGTTTTGCTTTAATCTTGGCGGGCAAATCATTTATCATAGCGAACAAGCGCTTTTTTCTAATCCTTCATATATCCATTTTTGGAACGGACGAACAAAAACAGGCAATTACCCGGCTCGTGGACTATATCTTGCCCTTGCCGTTTTACATGATGTAAAAGGAAATACCCGACAGCTTCGCGAAACTTTTATTGTCCGTTAGTGCTTAAGAAAATCATTGATGCTTTTATGCTATTTAAATATATAAGCATTTAAATAAAGACACAATATAACAGGGAACCTCGAAGTTTCGAGGTTCCCTGTATTTCATTAATATTTATTTAATTTAGTCTAATTTGCCAATTACCAGTCACGAGTTACTAGTTACTTCTTCACACTTGCCCGCAACAATTCTTATATTTCTTCCCACTACCGCATGGACAGGGATCATTCCGGCCCACTTTTGGATGATCGCGACGAACCGGTTCCGTTTTACCTGCTTGCGGTGCGCGCGGTTGTGAGGGTGCTTGTGCGTTTGCTCTTTGAGCGCCTTCTGCAAATGCCATATTTTGGCTTTGTGCCTGATTTATCTGCATGGGTGCAATGGGTTGTTGCGGTTCTTCCTGGATGCGTATATCGGTTCGATACAATAGTCTTAGCGTTGTTTTATTGATCTGTGCCAATAAATTCTGAAAAGATTCAAAAGCTTGAGATTTATAAATAAGCAGAGGATCTTTTTGACCATAGGCCTGCAAACCCACGCCTTCTTTTATCTGGTCAAGTTCGTATAAGTGCTCTTTCCATAAACCATCAATACTGTTCAAATATGCCCAACGTTCAAAGTCACGCATGATCTCTGCAGGATAGAGCAGAAGCTTGCGTTCATAGGTTTCTTTTGCCTGTTCAGTGAAATACTCTATCAATTTTTCTCTTTTCATGTCCTGATGGTCAGAAGGAATATCACACATAAGAGTGGTAAGCATTTCCTGACGCAGATCATCCCATAGCCATTTGTCGGGATTGCTGTCTGCGGTATGTTCTTCAACTTCGGAAGCAATGAATTCTTCCTGCATACTTGCAATTTCTTTTTTCAGGTTCCCGCCTTCAAGGGCATAGGAGCGACGATCATAAATCACTTCGCGTTGCTTGTTCATAACATCATCGTATTCAAGCAAATGTTTACGGATCCCAAAGTTTCGTTCTTCTACCCGTTTTTGTGCTTTTTCGATCATACGGCTCATTATAGGCATCGCGATCACTTCATCATCCGGGATAGTGTCAAGCAGGGCATTCCCGCGGAGATTACCAAAGAGACGCATCAGATCATCTTCAAGAGATATAAAAAAGACCGATGCACCCGGATCCCCTTGTCGGCCTGCGCGACCTCGCAACTGATTGTCGATACGGCGCGATTCATGTCGCTCGGTCCCGATGATCTTTAAACCACCAAGTTTCCTGACTTCATCCGTGATCTTGATATCCGTACCACGACCTGCCATATTCGTAGCAATGGTTACGGCACCGATCTGGCCTGCCAATGAAACAACTTCTGCTTCGCGCTGGTGCTGCTTGGCATTTAAGACATTATGGGGGATACCGGCACGCTTAAGGTTCTTACCGAGCATTTCCGAGATCTCAACCGAGATGGTACCCACTAGAACGGGTTGGCCTTTTTTAAAACAAGCTGCGATCTCATTGATGATCGCCTGATGTTTTGCCTGACGGCTTTTATAGATCTGGTCGTCTTGATCATTTCTGACGATCGGTTGGTTTGTGGGTATGGTAACGACTTGAAGATTGTAGATCTCTTCAAATTCATTCGCTTCGGTTGCGGCTGTACCGGTCATACCGGACAGCTTATCATACATCCTAAAATAATTTTGCAGGGTGATGGTCGCCAGGGTTTGGTTCTCACCTTCAATGCGAACTTTTTCTTTGGCTTCAATTGCCTGATGCAAACCATCGCTGTATCTTCGTCCCGGTAAAATACGACCGGTAAATTCATCTACAATTAGAACTTTCCCGTCTTTTACTACATATTCCACATCTTTTTCGTAAAGAGCATAAGCGCGAAGAAGCTGTGTAATATTATGGATCATCTCACTTTTTTTACCATGCTCTTTCTGGATCTCGGCTTTCGCTTTCGCTTTATCTTCAACGGATAGTTCTTTGTCCTCATCGATTTGAACAAATTCTTCACCGATATCGGGAATAACGAAAAATTCCGGATCTTCCGGGTTCATGATCTTCCGGCCATCGTCTGATATCACGATTGTATGACTTTTCTCATCAATAGCATAAAGCAGTGAGTCGTCTATCTCGTGCAGGCGTTTTTCCTGCATGTAATAACTTTCGGTGCGGAATATTTTATCCTGGACTTCTGCCGATTGCATCATCTTCATAAATCGCGGATTTTTAGGCTCACCATGCTGGACTTGCAAGAGCATTGTCCCCATTTCAAGTTCATGATCTTTATCATCCGGTGCGTGCTGGATCTCATCAATAATACGATTCACCTTTTGTTTTTGAGCACGAACCAGTTTTTCAACTTGGGGGCGTAATTTTTTATAACGTTCGTTAGCGTTGGATTGAACCGGGCCTGAAATGATCAAAGGTGTTCTGGCTTCATCGATCAAAGCGGAGTCAACCTCATCAACGATGGCATAGTAATGACCGCGTTGGACCATGTTCTCGTGACGGATAGCCATGTTATCACGTAAATAATCAAAACCAAATTCATTGTTCGTCCCATATACGATATCGCAGGCATACTGCTCTTTACGTTGAGATGGGGGCATCGTATTCAGGATCTTACCTACGCTCAAACCCAAGAAGCGATAGATGACACCCATCCATTCGGCATCACGTTCGGCAAGATAATCGTTTACTGTTACAACATGCACACCGCGTTTGGTCAGGGCGTTCAGAAATATCGGCATTGTTGCAACGAGAGTTTTACCTTCACCGGTTTTCATTTCTGCAATATTACCGTTATGAAGTACATCGGCACCAAGCAACTGAACGTCAAAGGGTATCATATTCCACTTTATCTCGTTGCCAAGGAGATTGATTTTTGACCCGACCAGGCGCTTACTGGCCTGCTTGACAATAGCAAATGCTTCGACCTTTAATTCATCCAAGGTGCTTTGTTCGGCATCATAGATCGCTTTATCGATCGCTTCATCGGATATATTGCTTTCTTCAGCTTTTACTTTCGCCTCATTGCGGCGTTTGTCTATCAGAGCGATCATTTCCTGTGTGCGTTTTCGCAAATCATCATCGGAAACATTATTTAGTGTTTCAAATTTCTGATTGATCTCATCAACAATGGGCGCGATCTTTTTTAGGTAACGGTCGGAAGGGGTTCCAAACAACTTTATTAGTAATTTATCAAAAATCATATCTATTCTAACCTTCTTTCACGGGGGCAATTTCCGGAGTTAAAATGTTTTCTTCTACCAAATCCTTGTAGATCCGATCCAGCATACCGTTTACAAAAATATGACTTTCCTCTGTGGAAAATTCTTTTGCCAGTTCAATGGCTTCTGAGATGGTCACACGAGGGGGAACATCTTCAATGAACATCATTTCGGCAATAGATTGTCTGAGAATGATCTTATCCATAAGCGTGATACGGGAAAAATCCCAATTCTTTGAGCGTTTTTTGATCCGTTCATCAAGACTATCGATCTCATTTACGGTTTTGTGGATCAAAGCACGAAAGAATCCTTCATCGAATTCCGGATCTTCGTTTAAAGGGAGACTGCGCTCGATCACAGCATCAAGTACTTCGTTTTCTTGTTGCAAATAAGCATACAAATGTTGGATACAAAGCATGCGTGCATTACGGCGTAACTTTTTCATATATAATATATCCTTTGGATAAAGTCGAAGGGAAGAATAAACATTTTCAATGGCGGTCTCATAGCGCATTAATATAATATGATTTGCCAGGGAAACACAAAGAAAATAGATGAATTTTATTACAACTGAGTCAGTTTAAATTATTACGATTGAGTCAATCTTAATTGTTATCATTGAGTCAATGCATCAATAACCGATAAAATGTTTCACTTTCCCTCGATAATATGTTTTTGTATCTTTCGTTTCGATTTGTTTATGCAATCATGATGCGGAGAAAACCATGAAGAAACTGATCTCAATATTACTTATGCTTTTGCTTGTTTCGTTTTTTGCATTTCCCTTGTTTGCCCAAAAGGAAAAATTAAAAGATATTTATTGTTCATGGGGTGATATCACACATTTTTTAGAAAAAGAAAATATTTACAAAGATATTTTTAAAGA
>JAYEJI010000104.1:0-2996 GCA_034660515.1 Fidelibacterota bacterium | reverse complement strand
GCATCAACATAACCGAATTCCAAAAATAAGATTGGTTTGTCGGGATTGTTGTCTTTAAGTGGGATCAGATGGTCATTAAATATTTGATTCCAGCAATTCTCAAGATCAGTTGTGCTCATGACCGAATCGGGCATCGTATCGGTAAGAGGAAAATATGCACTGAGGCCTACGATATCCATATCCAAGTCTTCCCAGAGTTCTCCCAGAGAAAAGAATCCCGTATCGATCAGGGCACCGTAATGCATATCGTAGGTCAAAAAACCGCTAAATGCCTGCCTTACGGAATCGACCATTTCTGTCATATGTTCCAGATAATTGTTTGGCCAGTAGCCGCCTGTTCGTGTGCGGAATAATCGGTTGGTTTCTGTGCCTAAGGAGTAAAGTCCTACGCCTTCAGTTTCGCAAAGTTCAGCAAAATGGACGGCCTGTTCAGTGTATGTTTCCCAAAATTTTCTGACAAAACCTTCATGCTCGGGATGTTCCAAAGCCCATGGCCAAAATTCAGGCAAAACATTAGGGTCTTCGTTCGGTATCTTAGGATCACCCAATTGCCATCTTTTAACCGGATGTTCGGCACTTTCAGCTTCAAATGCTTCAAAAGCCAGAGTCAGATAGACATTGAAGTCATTCTTTTTTAATTTTTGAATAACGCGAACCAGATTTTCATCGGTAAATGTCGGAATACGCACATTCGTATACTTTCTTTCTACCGTACTATCCATACTGTCTTCAATATGCAAAGCAACGGAAATTCCCACCCAATTGACATTGATACTATTTAGATAATCGAAATACTCCTGAGGAGGATCAAGTACGGAAACCGTATTCCTTCCCCAATTTCCGCCCATGTGAATTGCACGGAAAAATTCCCGATCATCTTCAGCGAACATAATCATTGGAGCGATCATGAATAGGATCAATGCTAATCGAATTCGATCGAACATATTTTATCGTCTCCATTTATTATATTGGGAATAAATTCCTTCGGCATAAAAAGCACTACGTTAACAATATTTTCACGAAAATCTTTCGCTGAAATAATTGTCTTAATAGTATTAGTGATCTTTGTTGGTGTTATTATTAATCTCGATAATATTATTTTCCATCATAACTTGTTGTGTGTCGATGGTTTCTTGTAAAAAAGTGTAATACTCCTCCAGCCTGATGTATCCCTCTTTATATCCAATTATATTAAAAGTACCTTCATTAGGATTGATCTCGGGCCTTTGATCCAGGAAAACGTGCACGGGCATAACAACATACGCATTTAACAGTCCCCAGCTAAAGCTGCTTAGTGCATTTTTCTCCTCATAGGTTTTACCGTATATGGTGTATGCATTTGTGTCCTTTCGCGCATAAAACCGGACGCTGTAAAAGTCCTGACTGAGTGTTTTGATCACTCTTTCGTCTGTCATAACCTCTTCATTATATAACTGACTAAAATAATCGTTGTTGAAACAAAAATAAATGTAAATGGGTTTTTTTATAGATTCGATATTCTCTTCTAATTCGGCCATGGTGTGCCACTCGAACTCACCGGCCATCAGATACGATGAAACAAGAAGAACAGCTAATACAATGAGTGATTTTTTCATGATTTACTCCATATATTATTTATTATTTGGGTGTGTTTCCTTCGTTTATCCAAGCAATTTGCTTGACTGGAAACCCTTACGCTTATTGTGATCATAAGCGAATACCAACTGACTATTATCATTTTTCTTAAGACAATGTAAAAGCTCACGGCTTTAATGTCAAGCAGTATTATGGATCGGGAATAAGTACTTAAAGGTAATCTGTTATTATAAGAAGACAACCCGCTCTTATGAATGACAAACCTTTATTGCAGGTCTTGAAAAACCATTGGATATCTATATGGCATATATTAACTTATTTTCGTGGCATCGATATGAAATTCAGGGGCCGGATCATTAATAGAGTAATCATACACAATAGATCAGGAGGGAAGTTCAGTATGATCGATCAAAGTAAATTAGCATTTATATTTCCCGGACAAGGCTCACAAACGGTGGGTATGGGAAATGATATCTATCAAGAAAATCCAACAGCAAAAGCACTATATGATAAAGCGGATGAAGTACTTGGCTTTAGTATTTCTTCCTTATGTTTTAAAGGCCCGGAAGATAAATTAAAGTTGACTGAAAATACCCAGCCTGCCATTCTAACGACCAGTATTGCCTTGTTGAAACTATTACAAGAAAAAATAGAGATTAAACCTGCATTTGTCGCCGGCCATAGCTTGGGTGAATACTCGGCATTAGTCTGTGCCGGAGCACTTTCATTTGAAGATGCTGTTCTCTCTGTAAATAAACGCGGGAAATTTATGCAATCCGCCGTTCCGATCGGGGTAGGGACCATGGCTGCCATCATCAAGACAAGCGAAGATGTGGTTCAAGAGCTTTGTGAGAAGGTAAGTCGCGAAGGTCATATAGTGGTGAACGCCAATATAAACTGTCCCGGTCAATATGTGATCTCAGGACATACCAAAGCGGTCAAGGAAGTTATGATCTTAGCGAAAGAAAAACGGGCCATGGGTATCCCGCTTGCTGTCAGCGCACCCTTTCATTCACCCCTAATGCAAAAGGCCGCAAATGATCTGCAAGAATGGTTGAATGGAATTACATTTAATGATCTCAATATTCCGCTTATCAATAACGCCGAGGTTGATATTCTCACATCAGGGTCGGATGCACGAGCAGCTCTTATCCGTCAAATGCAGGCATCCGTAAAATGGGAAAATTCCATGCGAAAATTGATCGATAAAGGTATCGCCGTTTTTGTCGAAATAGGCCCCGGGAAAGTTTTAAACGGAATGATGAAAAGAATAGACCGGGATGTGAATGTGATCAATGTATCAGATATCACAACTTTAAATGAAGCGGTTGAATTGTTGAAGGAATAGTATTAAATTCGTTTAGAAGGTTAGAAGGTTAGGGGGTTAGAAGGTTAGGGGTTTAGAAGTTTAGGTGTTTAGA
>JAYEJI010000103.1:0-2999 GCA_034660515.1 Fidelibacterota bacterium | reverse complement strand
ATTCGGTTCATGTGCTTTTATTTGAGATCTCTCCCAGTCTACACCAATTGATAATTGACGATTGACCTGCCTTCGCTACCAACTTCGCCTCATCTTACGCCTCATCCTACGCCTCATCCTACGCCAAGGCTACGGATGACAAGAAGGCTACGCTGGTCAAGAAAGCTTCGGCAAGGCAGGCAAAGGACAAATGACAAATGACAAATGACAATTCAATTAACAGTTAACAATGAACAATTAAAAACGTTTAATAATTAATACGCATTAGATAAAATATTTGGGGCCGCATCGCGACGACGCGTGTTCAATTGACAATTGATAAAGGATAATTGACAATTAATATCATTTGAACGATAAACTATAATTTAATGCTTTAAGGTATTCTTTGAATTCGGTGAAAATATTCTCTTTCCGATTACAGTTTACCGCTTACCGTTTACTGTAAATCAACAATCGAGTATTCCTCGGTAATTCAACTTAAAAGGAATATACGAAAAATGCATATTGGCCCTTGTGTGAGCATCGTCACTGATTATTATTACTTATTGCTTAAATCCGAGCTTATCTGTAATATTCTTTAAGAAAATTATTAATAAACCGAGAATTGGGCGATATGCAAGATAAGATTGAACTCTATAAAACGCGTGATGGTAAAATCCAAGTCGAAGTCAAATTCGAGGGCGATACCGCATGGTTATCGCAAAAAATGATGGCGGAGCTTTTTAATGTTAACGTGCCGGCAATTAGCAAGCATCTAAAGAATATTTTTGAGAGTGGAGAACTAGAACAAAAAGAGGTTATTTCCATTTTGGAAACAACCACACAACATGGTGCCATTGAGGGAAAAACACAAACAAGAAAGAGCAACTTTTATAATCTTGACGCCATAATAGCTATAGGTTATCGTATAAACTCTATTCGTGGTACCCGTTTTCGCCAATGGGCAACCCAACGTCTTCGCGACTATCTTGTTGAGGGATATGCTATCAATGAATTACGTTTGAAACAAAAGCAACAAGAAGTCAAATACCTGAAAACCGGCATTAGGATATTAAACAGGGCTATTGAAGAGCAAGTGCTTAATATCGACAGCGACATACTTAAGGTGTTTGCAAAAGGGCTGGAGCTCCTCGATGAATATGATCATGATAAATTAGATAAAAAAGGCAAATCCAAAAGAAAAGGGATTTATCCGGAAAAAGAAGATTATCTGAATATTATTAGATCCATGAAAACCGATTACTCTTCGGGTGTTTTTGCACAAATGAAAGATGATAGCTTCGAGAGCTCTATCAATCAGATCAGACAATCTTTTGACGGAAAGGACCTTTATCCTACGGTTGAAGAAAAGGCGGCTTATTTGTTATATTTTATTGTTAAAAATCACAGTTTTACCGATGGAAATAAACGCATTGCCGCAGCTTGTTTTTTACATTTCCTTCATAAAAATAACCATTTATTTTTAAAGAACAATCTTCCGATGATATCCAATGAAACGTTGGCAGCATTAACACTTTTCATTGCTTCCAGTAAGAGCGAAGAGATGGAAACTGTTGTAAAATTTATCATCAGCATTTTGAACAGGGGAAAGAATTGAACGCATAAACGATCGCTCCCTACGACTTTTTTGGTGACTAGAAACTGGTAACTGGCCGCTGAGCGCTTTTCTATTTATCTCTTATATCTTATCGTTTATAGTTTTTCCACACATAAGCTTCTTGTCTTATTCCCCGCTATGTTTTACATTATTCAAGTTCAAATTAATTAATCCGGAGGAAAAAAAATGCAAAGACATTTCAGACAACATGCCGTCCTGTTTGGTGCAATTCTTATTGTTGCCGGGCTTTTTACGGCCTGCTCGAAGAAAATGGAACATGAAGCGGTTATCAAAGAATCCCTGGTCGAGATGCGGGAAATGGCCGCGAAACTGGGAGAACCGACATCGGTCGATAATATTCTGTATTTCGGTAAGATGAAGATCAATGAAAATTTTGAGATCGTGGATGCCATCCAGGCCAAGTACGGCTGTACCGCCACTTTCTTTGAAAAACAGGGCGATAAATTTGTCCGCGTCTCTACCGATGTAATGCATGACGGCAAACGTGCCGTGGGGACCATCCTGGATCCCGACGGCCCGGTGATCATCAATATCCGTAAAGGCAAACCCTATTACGGTACTGTAGATATTCTCGGTGATATGTATGAGACCGGTTATGAACCGATTGAAAATACTGCCGGAGAGATCATTGGGATTTATTATACGGGATTTCAATTATAGTAACTAGTGACGAGTAACTGGTGACTGGTGGCTGGTTGAAGAGCTTGTAGGAGTGTATGAGGGAACGAGTGTGCGATTGGGACACTCATATCTCATCACTTATAACTCATCCTCCTACGCTCTACAAGCTTCGCAGGACAGGTAACTAATTATTTGAATTATCCTCATTTAATCTTATTTTAAATTCTAGTAAACTAATTCTTGATTTGGGGTTTTTATGGAATCAATAATGATCGCTCCTTGCGGAATGAACTGCCTAAACCAATTGACAATTGACGAAGGACAATGCAATTATCAATAAACAGTTAAGAACGTTTGATCATTGATATACTACTGACAAGATATTATGACCCGCATCGCGACGACGCGTGAAGAAAATCTGATGAGAGAGGGTTAAAAAGTATCTGGGTTGAGCGAAGCGATGCCTTTCAGATACTTTACCGAACGAGAAAGATTTTGTAGTCCGCCAGCTGGCGGAAGAGCAGCGGTTGCCTGCCCTGCGTAGCCTTGGCGAAGCGGGGATTTTCTTTTGCTTCTTTTCTTTGATTAAGCAAAGAAAAGAAGGGAACAGAATCGTGACACTCATAGAGATCCTGAACCCCGATGTCCACCGGACATCGTTTCAGGATGACTAATTAAGGAGATTTATGGAAGCCTTAATGATAGCGCCTTGCGGAATGAACTGCCTAAACCAATTGACAATTGACGAAGGACAATTGAC
>JAYEJI010000102.1:0-3040 GCA_034660515.1 Fidelibacterota bacterium | reverse complement strand
TTCCAAGTAAGGATTTTAGACTATTTGTATTTCGCTCGCTAACCCCGCAGCAAGCTGCGGGGAATGTGCTCACATTGCTTGTTCAAAGGATCCCATTCTCCTGACAGAACAGGAAATTGCTCTATGACCGGGAATGTCTTACCCGCTGTTTTCTTGAACCAGCAGGAAGCCGATAAAACTAATCGATTTGTTAAAGTCTGAAAGAAGGCTTGTAAAAATGCCAAGATTGGTGTACACAATTCACCATATTCACGAAAAAAAAGAGGCAGTTCATAATGTATAACAAATTGAACTCACTGCCTTATGCCCCCGTAGCTCAGTGGATAGAGCAATGGATTCCTAATCCATGCGCCGCAGGTCCGATTCCTGCCGGGGGCACCAAGTTCTTACAACAAAATCAAAAGGTTATGGAAGTTGACATAATCAGTAAAAAATGGGGTGTCAACATAGTGCCAACTTTTTTACCCTTCATTTTATATCGTAATCGTAATGTAAAAGCTGTCATGTTCACATTGTTGTCAGTTTTCTTAATAATTTCTAATGGCAATTTATCCCACGCTGATAATAAAGAAAATATCTTACATTTCGCGCTCCCTGAAAATATTTTTTGAATATCTAAGCCAAATTTAACGATAAATCGATCATGTTCCCTTAAACTGCCACCAGCTATCCCGTATGTTTTTATGCACCGAGTCGGGAACTTCTAAAAGCCAGTAGATCTGTTCATGCAAGGCACTGAGCCCTTTCACCATTGCTTGTATGCATTTGCCATCCCGGATTATTTCCGAGTAGTGGACATTTCGAAAAAAGTATCGAATGTTATTCCATGTTGGCTTTTTAGAATTCATACCCTGCGGTAAAATGGGCAGTTTTTCTATGTTTTCCCTTGTCATATTCATACGAATCTTTCGTTCTATAAGCGACACTATCATCAGTGCCACAAAATAGAGAAAGAGCATTGCTTCAATACGCTTCTCTTTCTTTAAAAAAACAGGGGCTACTTCCAGAACTGTTTTTTTGGTATACATGCGTTTTTCAAGAAACGGCTGGCCTTTATATTTTCTCAATACCTCACTGGCTTCCAGAACTGTATTTGTAATCAATGGAAAAATCCCATCTGTTTTAGCCGCCTCGGCAAGAGCCTGTTCATTTAATTCCCATTGAATACTGTGTGTGAACTCCCATTTGTTCTTATAGACGCTTTTTGTTAGGGAAGGTCTGCCGGGTGATATTTTCACTCTAATTTGCTTGCGCTCGGTTAATATCTTAACACCGATAAGCCCCTTAACCTTTTTTAAGATACCTTCAACAGCCGACTTGATCTCCTTTTTGGTCTTTAAATGATACGCGTTTAATTTTGGTGCCAGCTCTTCTAATCGCGCAATTGCTTTTTCTATTTTTTCCCGTCTTCTTCTTTCATCCTCTTCTTGTTTTAAGCTGCTATGGACAAAAATGATTCGGAACCCGCTTTTTGTCCGTTTGGGTTCATAGGTTTTGTAGGTATTTATCTTGCCCTTTTTACGCGAGCTCTCGATTTCAAAGGCGTCTTTCCATTCTACTTCGTTTTTTTTCAGATGCTTTAAAAACTGTTTTACTTCCTTTCGGCCCTTCGGAACGATGGTAATAAAAGAGCCACCATTTTGCGCAATATGGATCAGGTTTTCTTGGCTGCACAGTTTGCAATCGGCTATGTAAATAAAGTCCTCTTTTTCCAATAAAGTGCGCAGAGCATTCCAGTTCGGTATGTGCGTGACATCATCCGTGGTATTGCCGTCAAAAAGCTTATAGCTCAACGGCACATGGCCATCGGATGTGATATTTAAACCAAATACAATCTGCTTGCAGTCAGGCCGGAAATCCTTGTTGTGACCATGCTTGAGCTTAACCGCTTGCGGATCTGGCGTGTTGTATTTGCCAATGAATGTCACCGTTGTGCTGTCATTATGGATTTCATCTGTCAGCAATTTGTGAACGGCGATTGAGTTACCGGACACCTCGGTCATCAGCGAATGGCGGTCTGAATGAAAAAGCGCCGAAAGGGCTCTGGCCAGTCGATCATCATTGAAAAGGCTCGCCTCTACCGGTTCCCCGGCAAAACCATCGGAATATTTGCTCAGCCATTCTTGGACCTTGTAAAGTGGCTTGTTGTCGCATATGATATTTGCTGTTAATATGCATAAGCTTTCAGCGTGATCCGCAAGACTCCCGGCTGCTGCCGGAACATATTTTGTAAAGAGATTGAACAGGTCAAGTTCATCCATGTAATGTTTGACCAGTGGCAACACATCGACCTGCTTGAACCGTGTCTCAAATTGCTCCATAACACCTCCTGTTTCACGTTTAAGAGGCGTTATAAAACAATTTAAGGGTAAAGTCTAGATTTTTTATTTGTAGTAATATAAGTAAGTTATGCGTATTACTGGCGATAAGTGATATAAATCCTGAAATTTAATTTCTCCATGTGCGAAATGTAAGCTTCATTGAAAGAATGTCTGTGTATACGGGAAAAATATTATCATCTTAAATGATCGGATAAACCTTATTCAGATCCTTCGGCTGATACGTCAGACATTCCGAGGGAGCCGAAATATCCCTTTTCAAGCAGTTGATCCATAAAGGAAGATTCGTAAGCCGTTTCAGGGTTTTCCCGCACCATGCGATCCAAGATCTGAGCATCTTCACCGACGATGATCCGCCATTGTTCGTTTCGAACACCGTCAAGAATAATGGTTGCTGCCTGTGATGGAGTCAAAGGCGCATCGTCGCGAAAAGTTTCCATTTGTTGCCTGATAAACGCCTTAATTTCTTCATCATTAAGGCCAGTGGTGGAAATCCCCCGATTTTCAATCATCTCCCGTGCTTGTGCAACATCTGTTGACGTCATGTCTTCAGGGGCTGGTTTGCCCAGTATTTTTTGACTGTTAAACCCGATCGGTGTGCCGATGTGCCCGGGCATTACGACGGACACTTTTACGTGCGGGGCATTCTGGCGCAAGTCAATCAGCAGGCCTTCGGAAAATCCTTTAACGGCAAATTTCGC
>JAYEJI010000101.1:0-37111 GCA_034660515.1 Fidelibacterota bacterium | reverse complement strand
GCGTCATCGGCAAAACCTTTCATTTCGCGATGAAGTTCATCCGCACAATCTCGGCTGGCCTGACTTCCTGCTTTTCGGGGGCCGAATTTATTGATCAGGGCTTCGGTAAAAGTGAATACCTTGTCTGTCATCTCGTTAAAATTGATTTTCATATCTTCCCCTCTCATGTTGAATAACTGATTACTGATTGTTGCTTACCGCTTACTCAAATTTTTCTACTACTATCTGCATTATATCCGGAATAGGAATATGTTGCGGACATTTCTCCAGACTCCATACCCCATACTCTGTTCTCCCTACTCTTTACTCTTATTCGGCTTTTCCATTGTTATTTTTAATGTCTCAAAAGCCTCGATCGGATCTGATATTTCAAGTACAGCCTTCTCCATCGGACACATGCCATCTTTTGTGCGATTGATAATATAAGGCACCACTTCCTCAGCCTCAAGATCAAGGTCAAGATCAAGAGCTGCATCCATCGCATATTTGCTGGCAAGTGGAGTATAAACGTCTTTAGCGCCAAAATATACCGCCAACATCAATGCCGCTTTTCCAATCACCCGGTCGGCGATACTGCAACCATTCAAGATATTGCCACAATCATGGATCGCATCAAAAAAAGCTGAATGCCTTTTTGTAAAGATGAAAAAAGAATATCGCCATTCTTGACGATGACAAAAACAATACCATCTTGGCCAAGAAGGGATTTTGCGATAGATACATCAGTATTTTTCATAAAGAAAGAATAGGAAGATTTCGACTTAAATGCAAGTATGAGAAAAAGATAAAATGAGTAAATTTGTGTCTTATATCACATATTAATCCTTATCAAAGAATTAATAATTAATTTATTTTATATTAAAGTATGGTATCACAATTTGTGATAGAATTAAGCAATGAAACATTAAAATCCATTCAAAATAAAATTTATACTATTCACGGATTACAGGTTATGCTTGATAATGATTTAGCAGAAATTTATCAGGTTGAAACAAAAGTTTTAAATCAAGCTGTAAAAAGAAATATTGAACGATTTCCCGATAAATTCAGATTTCAATTGACAAAGCGAGAGTTTGAAAACTTGAAGTCACAATTTGTGACTTCAAGTGATAATTTTTCAAATTCACAAAATATGGCTTTAGAAAAAAGTTCAGAACACGGTGGTAGAAGAAAATTACCTTTTGTATTCACCGAACAAGGTGTTTCAATGCTTTCGGCTGTTTTGCGAAGCGAAACTGCTATAAAAGTCAGTATTCAAATTATTGATGCTTTTGTAAAAATTCGAAAATTTATCTCTCAAAACGCACATCTCTTTCAACGAATAAACAATATTGAGCAAAAACAAATTGTCAGTGATATTAAACAACTTGAAATTGACAACAAAATAGATGCAATTTTAGATGCTATTGAAGAAAGAGATATTAAACCCAAACAAAGCATTTTTTACGATGGACAAATATTTGATGCTTATACCTTTGTTACCGATTTAATACGAACAGCAAGGCAATCAATTATACTCGTTGATAATTACATTGACGATACGGTTTTAACATTACTCACAAAAAGAAAACAAACTGTTACAGCAAGCATTTACACCCCAAAAATAAGCAAACAGCTAGCCCTTGACCTGCAAAAGCACAACGCACAATACTCACCAATAAAAATCAAAGGATTCAATAATGCACATGACCGTTTTATGATTATCGATGAAAAGACCATTTATCATTTTGGTGCATCTTTAAAAGATTTGGGTGAAAAGTGGTTTGCTTTTTCTAAACTGGACATGCAGGCAATAGATATGTTAAGCAGATTAAAGGGAGATGATGATGAGGGAAAAAGTCCGGTGGATCTTTAGATTATATTGCGATATTAAGCAACATAACCTATATTTCAAAAAGGACAAAGTCATGAGTAATTTAATTAATAATAAACAATTACATGAGATCAGGTAATCATAAAATAGCGCAATTACTATTTTTATTAATACACCCAATCTTATGTTATACGCTGTATTGATTGGAGTTCCTACAGTAAGATTACAAATTAGAGTAATGACCGATAAAATTGTTTTGATACTACAAGATCATCGAGAAGCTTGTAAAAGAAGATATGGGATTACTGAAAAAAGGGAGGTAATCATGATAAAATATCTAACCGGAACAATGAGCAGAGCGATCTTCGGACTAATCATCTTGATTAGCCTGCCAGGAGAAAAACTTTTTTCTCAAAAGGCAGCACATTTTGAATCACCTGGCGATTTCATAGAAATCCCTTATTCTGCATCTCTCGCTCCACCTGAGTTCACAATCGCGTTTTGGTTGCGCGTCAATGAACTGGGCAATCCAGATGTAGCTGATGGCGAGCAAACCGTTCTGGACATTCGCGGAAATAGTGCCGGCTACAACGTGCGGTTGGCGGGAAATAGATTTCCTCTTCCAGTTTACGGGAACGCTGCTTCTGGTTCAGTTAGCACAATTGACTGCATTTTTCGTGGCGAGTGGCACCACATTGCCATCACCCAGGACAATGATTCGCTACGAATTTACTTCAATAGCGAATTGCACGAAGTCGTTGCTAACAATTATGCTTCAAATACGAATACATCTTTGAGAATTGGTGAGTTTCTGGGTTACCCGGGAGCATACTTTGGCTTGCGCGGTGACATCGATGAGTTGCGCATCTGGGACCATGCCCGAGACCAGAGCACAATTCAATCTTTGATGTATGAAAAACTTAACGGTTCCGAAACGGGTCTGAGTGCATATTGGGATTTTGATAGTCAATCCGATTCTATTATTGCCGATTTATCAGTAAATAACAATAACGGTATCTTGAACGGCAACGCGAGATTAATCGACTCTAATGCGCCTGTAGGCTTCATTCCACCACCGGCTCCAAAAGGGCTACGCGCTTATGGTCAGGCGTCATCAATCGAATTGGCCTGGAAGCAAGTATCCGGTGACGTCGGAGCTTACCAGATTTACCGCGGAAACTCTCCTGATTTTCTTGCCGACGAGGCCACATTTTTGGTCAAGGTCTCTGCCCAAGACTCCACTTTCACGGATCTTTTCGTCTCATCCGGTGAAAATTATTTTTACAAACTTAGAGCCCTCAATCAGCAGCAGTTTGCCGGTCCGTCGAGCAGAACCGCTTATTGCCACACGTCGCCAATTACCGAGGATTTTGCTACCGGTGTTTATTACTATCCGTGGTGGGGTCCTCCGGAGGGGCACCATTGGGAAGAGGAGTATCTAAGAGATTACCTGCTGCCCCGGCAGCCGCCAATGCTTGGTCACCACTCCAGCCGGGATCCACAGGTTATTCGACAGCATCTTCAATGGATGCAAACCTATGGCATTGACTTTATAGTATGCAGTTGGTGGGGGCCGAATTCCATGTCTAACATTACTCTGCGCGATTACATGCTGGCGGAAATTGTGAACACACCTATCAAGTTCACCATCTTTTTTGAGCCCTTTTTTGATTTCGATCCAGATGGCCTCATTAGAATGGAAGGCGAGAAAAAAACACAGGTGATCAATTCATATAATTACATTGCCGAGACCTACTTTGATCACCCGAATTTTTTGAAAATAGAAGGCAAACCCGCTGTTTTTATTTACTCTGCTGGATGCTACGCGGGGAATTATGAGGCTACGTTTGACACCATACGCAGCAACCTCAAAGCATTGGGCCATGAGTTGTTTTTGGTTGGAGACGAAGTTGGCTGGGGGACATCTTCTGCAAGCCATATGCAGTTTCTGGATGCAGTCACACCTTATATTCTGTACGGACACCCTGCTTACATGGGCTATCCAATCCAGACGGGATATTTTGCCGACGTTTCAGTTCAGGTAAGCGAATGGCAAGCCATTGCTGGACAAGAAGGCAAATTCGTTATTCCGAATGTGCATCCTGGTTTCTACGGAGGCCATGCACAGGATTGGACGCCGATACTTCCCCATCCACGGCAAATCGAACCGGGGGCCTCGTGCACCTCTTTTCTGGAAGAGAGTATCAAGGTCATGCGCACATTTGTCGATCCGCAGCTCAAAATGATCATGATTACGAGTTGGAATGAATGGCACGAGGACAGCCAAATAGAGCCGACCATTGTTACCCCGCCAAGCAGTACAGATGTCAGTGACAGCGGTAATTTTTATACTTTCGGCTTCACGTACGAAGGCTACGGCCTCAAACCTCTGGAAGTTATAAGACGACTGCTGGCACCGGAACTTCCTGTCAGTGTTGCTGAAACCGTAACGAACACGCCAAAGACCTTTAAGCTGCTTCAGAACTATCCAAATCCCTTTAACCCTTCTACAAAAATAAATTATGATATACCAACAGATGGACATGTTAAAATTATTGTTTTTGATATTCAGGGAAAAATAATAAATATTCTTTTGGACGGATATAGAACAGCCGGAAACCATTCTGTGAATTTTGATGGGAGTGATTTAACAAGTGGAATATATTTTTATACAATTAAAGCCGGGAATTTCAGAAACACAAAGAAAATGATATTAATTCGGTAGTTCAGTTATATCAAGGAGTTGGAAAAATGATAAAATCGATATTCCGGGAAAAAGTTATTATCATTACAGGTGCATCCTATGGAATAGGCCGGCAATTGGCATTGCAGCTTGCGGATCATGGTGCATGGCTTGCCCTGGCGGCCCGCAGTGTTGAGAAATTAGAAGAAGTCTCTAAACAATGTACTCAACGGGGAGGCCGGGTTATTACAGTATCTACGGATGTTTCCGATCAATCACAGTGTAAAAATCTGATCGAGCGTACTGTTAAAGAATATGGACGGATCGATATATTAATCAATAATGCCGGGATCGGAATGGCGGCGAGATTTGAAGAACTGGAAGACCTCTCCTTATATGAAAAAATAATCAAGGTGAACTTTCTCGGCGGTGTTTATTGTACGCATTATGCTTTGCCTTATCTGAAGGAAAGCAAAGGACAATTGGTGGCTGTTTCGAGCCTGCGGGGCAAATTCGCTTCGGGAACAGCAGATGGATATCCCGCCAGCAAACATGCCATGGCAGGGTTTTACGATTCCCTGAGAAACGAATTGAGCGACAGCGGGATTAACGTCACGACCATTTATCCGGGATGGGTCAGTACAGGTATCAGCAGCCGTTCTCTAAAACCGGATGGCACTCAAAAAGGTGAAATATCCCGCCACGAAAAAAAGGCCATGCCGGTAGAAAAGTGCGCGAAGATCATTATAAAAGCCGTTACCAAACGTAAGCGCGAAGTTATTATGACCTTCATGGGTAAGCTTGGTCTGTGGCTGAAGGTATTGGCACCAAAATTGGTCGATAGAATGAGCCGGAAGCGGACGAAGTGAACAACTTGACTCAAGTTGTTGGGAATAAGCTGTCAAGCCCTACCTTGATTATGATTTGCATTCGGCTGCAGTAAGCGACAAGAAAAATGCGAACTATTATCATAATCAAATAGTGTTAGATTGCAAACCCGCAAAACCCCAGTGAAACTACCCGGAAGATCTTTTCAACCTTCAATCTTAATCCCAAATCTTTATCCTAATCTGTGTTATCTGCGGATAGTATTGGAAGTGAAAAAGATCATCGTTTATAGTTTTTCTGTATCATGAATAGATACTTCGACTACGCCCCACTTCGTTAAAACTACGTGGGGCTTCGCTCAGCATGACAGTTTTGGTTGTTCTTGTTGTTTTCCTGATAAAATCATACATTTATTCTGTTGAGAAAATCAAAACAAGGAAATTCTCTCTATGCTATCATTAGTCATTATTCTCGGTATTGCAGTCGCATTGGCAATGGACGCTTTTGCGGTATCGATCTGTTATGGTTGTGGTTTGAAAAAATTCAGTACAAAGGTCATGATTCTGGTCGCCGGTGCTTTTGCAGTTTTTCAGGGCGGAATGACTCTTCTCGGTTGGCTTGGCGGCGGACTCTTTGCCGAATACATTGAAGCGGTTGACCATTTTGTGGCTTTCGGACTACTTGTCATTATCGGTGGTAAAATGATCTATGAAGCTTTTATGGGTGCCGATGAATGCTATGTGGTTGACCCAAAAAAGATCAATGTCAAACGCTTGCTGGTTTTAGCTTTAGCAACCAGTATCGATGCCCTTGCTGTGGGTTTAAGTTTTGCTTTATTGGAAATGCAAGTTGTTGTTCCCGCTTTGATCATCACTGTGGTCACTTTGGTCTTTTCTATGATCGGTGTGGCAGCGGGACATGGTTTAAAAAAAGTTCTGGGACGAAAAGTGGAGATCATTGGAGGTGTGATCCTTATTCTCATCGGAATTGAAATACTGATCACGCATTTAAGTACTTAAAAGGAGTTGATGATGAAGAATTTTGTTCAAAGTGAAGATATCTACAAATTGAATTTTGTTTCAAGTCCGAAAATATCACCCAAGGGGGACAAGATCATTTATGTGAATAAACGGGCAGATAAAAAAGATCAATGCTATTATTCCAATCTCCAGCAAATACATATTCCAAGTAAAACTGATACGGCTTTTACGGATAAAGGGAAATATCAGGATATCATACCCTGTATCAATCCTAATGGCCGGCAACTGGTTTTTGTACGTATCAAAAAGGGCAAATCCACTTTGCGCAGTATCAGTATGTACGGTGGGGAATCCAAAGAGCTTACGACTTTGCCACTGGGAGATATTCAAGATATTCAATTTTCGCCCGATGGAAAACAGATCGCAGTTCTTTTTGCAAAATTAAAATCTTCGATACCTGTGGAAAAAGACAAGCGCAAAGAACCGGTTCACCGGGAAACCGAGCGATTATTCTATCGTCTGGACGGACATGGTTTCATCGATGAAGAGCCTGCCCAGATCTATCTATTGCGTGCCTCCGGCGGTACCATGAAAAAAATAACTGAAACTCAATTTGATATCACACATTTCTCCTGGGAACCGAGCGGAAATGAGATTGCCTATGTCACGGTTGATCATGAATATTTGGAAATGCATATGGAAGAAGAAGATATTTTCATCCTAAAGCTCGAAGATAAACATGTGTCTAAATTAGCCAAGCCCGTGGGTCCGGTAAGTTTTGTGAAATTTGCTCCCGACGGTAATAAGATCTATTTTGGCGGTCACTTTAATCCGCATTACAGTTGGGGCGCGGACAATACGGATATTCACTCACTTGATCTCGAATCAGGCGAGGTAAAAAATCTTACAGGCTCACTTGATCGTACGACAGACATGTTGACCTTGGGAGATATTACACCGTCATTTGTTCCGCAGTCACCGGTGATTAAGAATAATAAAATGCTCTTCACCGTTTCTTCAGAAGGAGCAAATCCTCTATATTCCATGGATCTGGTAAATGGAGAATTGGAAACCGTTCTCGAGGGCCCCGAGTGTGTTGTAACTTACAATGCTTCGGCTGAAGGAAAAGACTTAGCCATACATCTTGCGCAAATGGATCGCCCGGATGAGATATGGCATTTGGAACTTCAGGAAGAAAAACATCTTACCCGTGTAAGTTTTGCCAATGATAAATATATCGATAAATTGCAATTCAAACTTCCTGAAATACTGCGTGTGCCCATCAAAGGTAATGAAATTATGGCTTGGTTGCAGTTGCCTCCAAATTTTGATAAAAAGAAAACCTATCCCATGATCTTAAATATTCATGGAGGACCTCGCACACAATACGGCTATACCTGGTTCCATGAAATGCACACCTTTGCGGCTAAAGGATTTGTTGTGGTTTACTCGAATCCGCGTGGTTCCCAAGGTTACGGAAAAGCGTTTGCGGACGCCATTACAGGCAAGTGGGGACAACCGGCGCACGATGACATGATGACTGTTGTGGATGCCGTACTCGAAAAAGGTTTTGTCGATTCCGAAAGACTTTATGTTACGGGCGGATCCTATGGTGGTTATATGACCAATTGGATCATTTCGCAAACGCAGCGATTTACAGCAGCTGTTACCCAGCGGTCAATTTCTGATCTAGGCACATTTTTCGGAACCTCAGATATTGGCTGGGATTTAGTTGACGAGTTCAAAGGCACACCATGGGAAAAACCCGAGCTTTATGAAAAATGGTCACCACTAACTTATTTGAAAAATATTGATACACCACTCATGCTCATCCATTCCGAGAATGATTTGCGCTGTCCCATGGAACAAGCCGAACGACTTTTTGCTCCTCTGAAATACATGGGCAAAGATGTGCGTCTTGTTCGTTTTCCGGAATCTTCACATGGTTTAAGCCGGGGAGGAAGACCTGATAGACGGATCAAGCGATTGGATCTGATGGTGGAATGGTTTGAGAAATACAAGTAGGCCCTACTACGCTAAAGCTTCGAAGGGCAGGCAGTAGGCACTAAGCTGTATGCAGAAAGAGCAAACAGTAATCTGTGTAGGGAATAGGCACTTGTCGGGCGAAGCTCATAGAGCGTAGACTGATGCCTGTTCCGAGCAATAAAATAAAGGATAACAAATGAAATACACAAAACTAGGTCCCCGCGGTCCTCTCGTCTCAACCATTGGATTTGGTGCTTGGGCTATTGGCGGAATGAACTGGGGTAAGACAGATGATGAAGTTTCAAAGAATGCTTTGCGAAAAGCTATTGAGAACGGATTGACTTTTATTGATACGGCAGATGTTTATGGTTTTGGTCATTCGGAAGACCTGATCCGTGAAGTTGTCGAAGAGATGGATGTCAAAGACAAGATCGTTATCGCCACCAAAGCGGGCAATGATTTCTATAATACCAATAACGACGATGATATCGGCTACGGACCCATCCGCCAGAATGCCGGTTATGATTATATAATTTCTGCAGCTGAAAAAAGTTTGAAACGACTAAATGTTGAAGCTTTGGATATTCTTCAATTACATAGCCCCGATACCGAAAAACTTCAACGTGATGAACCTTGGCTGGCACTTGAAAAATTAAAACAAGACGGTAAGATCAAGCATGCCGGATGGAGTGTGCAATCTTTTGGTGAGACATCACAGGCGTTTTTGTTGGATGATCACCGCGATCTTTTGGATGTAATACAAGTACGATATAATCTCCTTGAGCGTGAAGCTGAAGAAGTACTCTTTAAAAAATCACAAGAATACGGTATAGGCGTTATCGTACGTATTCCATTATTGTTCGGATTCTTGACAGGAAAGTTTACAAAAGATTCCACCTTCGATGCTGAAGATCATCGCTCTATGAATCTTTCTGCGGATAAGCTTAAAAACTATCTGGCGCAGCTTAAAAAGATGCAGCCGCTCTACGACAAATATCCCGAACAAACAAAAGCACAACTTGCTCTGCGTTTTTGTATTACCCATTCTGCAGCACATGTTGCTATTCCCGGGGCAAAAACAGAACAGCAGGTACTTGATAATATTGGCGCATCGGATCTGGGAGTAGTTCCGGAATGTGACATTCCGGAATTACAGTAAGCACTAGGCACTATGCAGTAATTAGCAAGAAATCAGTATGCTGTAAACAGATAATATCTTATCATTAATTATTATAACAGAATTTCTCTGGATGATTGATCATAGCATATAACATTTTGCTAATCTTTTCATATTCGTTAAGTATTTGCTCGTGATCATTTTCATTAATGTAACGATGATCTTTTGCAAAGTTCAACCATACCTTTGTTTCTGATGCTTCCGCATAAGAAATTGTTAGCTTACTGATAAAGGATTTTGGATATGCCCTGAATGACCAAGCTTCAGCAATATTAGCTGAAATTGATCGTGATGACCTTCGGATTTGATCTATTAGTGAATACTTTTCTTCATTGGGAAAATGCAAAGAAAGATCAAATATCTTTTTCGCATATTCATAAGAAATTTGATAAACATTAAGGTCTTTAAACCCTTGGTAGTTCGTTCTCATTTCGTCCTCCTCAATTTCTAAATTATACTAAAAACACAGCTTACTGTTTACCGCATACTTCCGATTTCTGCTTAGTGTATAGTGCCTACAGCTATTCCGTGTCATCCGCTATAATATCTTCATTGAGATTAATTGATTTTTCTTTCAGCTGTTTAAGTAATTTTTCCTGCATTTCTTTCGCAGGATCTTCACCATAAAGCTTTAACAAATAAGTCAATGCGATCGTTTCAACAATAACGGAAATATTCTTTCCCGGGTTAATGGGTAAACGAATATGAGGAATATCAACACCAAGAACATTTGTATATTCTTCATTCAATCCGAAGCGTTCATAATGTTCGTCAGGATCCCAGCGCAATAATTCGATCATTATTTCTACGCGTTTTTGAACGCGAACCGCGCGTGCTCCAAATATTTTCCTAATATTTACAATACCCAGTCCGCGCACTTCAATAGTGTCCTGTAATAATTCTTCCGGCTTCCCGATCAGAACATTTCTTGCGGTACGTTGGACATTTACAACATCATCGGCAACAAGACGGTGCCCGCGTTCTACGATATCAAGAGCGATCTCACTTTTACCGATACCGCTTTTACCCGTGAGCAAGATACCCACACCATAAAGATCCACCAGACCACCATGAATAATAGTGGTAGGAGCAAATTTAGTATACAAATAAGTCCCTGCGTCCTGCAAAAATTGCATAATATTAACATCGGTCTTTAAGAGGGGGATCTTAGTTTCATTGGCCAATTCAATGATAATGGGCGGGATCTCTCCGATATTTACAAAAACAAGCCCGGGAATTTTAAATGAGAACATTTTTTTAAATAAGTTCTGCATTGCAGCCGGTGAGAGAGTAGAAATAAATTGTATTTCTTTCTTAGAAAAAATCTGCAATTTATGTTTTGGAAAATCTTCCCAAAAACCCGTTAATTCCAGGCCGGGTATATTCAGAGCAGAAGATGTAATAACGGAATCACCGCCAACTTCAGGGTTGATCTGGTAGAGCAGTAATTTGCTTTCCGTTTCACGGATGAGATCAGATATCGTTAATTTTTTCATGTTTGCTATTAAAGTGTCCTTTATATTTTCTGAGTTGACGTATCATTTTATCGACAGCAAGATCCACTGATTTAATGAGATCTTCATCTTTTTCATGGATAGTTAAAGTTTTTTGTGGGGCTTGAACGATTATCTCGGTTTTATATTCATAATCCTTGATGCGTTCAACAATAACATGTGCAGAAACAATCCGGTCAAAAACCTTGAGTAGTTTTTGAACCTCATTGTTAATGTAGGTGCGTGTTTCTTTGGAGATAGTAAAATGTCTTGCTGTGATCAAAATCTTCATAGCCGTCTCCTTTATTTTATTTTGTTAGGTAATCATAAAAAAATATACAACAATATTTTATCAATATGAAAAATATTTATTCCGGTTTTTTCTTTTTATCGGCACGCGGATGAGCTTTAGTATACGCGTCTTTTAGGCGATCCATTCTAACATGCGTATAAATTTGGGTTGTTGACAGACTTTCATGTCCCAGCATCATACGAACGGACTCAAGATCGGCTCCTTCATCCAAAAGATGAGTTGCAAAAGAGTGTCGCAAGACATGTGGGGAATTTTTCTTCGCACCATCGGACACTTCGCGGAGATACTTTTCTACACGAAGGCGGACATTACGGACAGAAATTCTTTTACCCGATCGTGATATAAAAAGCGGATCGTTATTACCCGGCTTTCCAAACTCCTGCTCGTAATATTTTAAATACAGTTCAAGCGCGTCGCGGCTCATTTCTCCCAGAGGCAAAAGTCGTTGTTTATTGCCTTTTCCTAAAACAGAGATCAAATTATTGTGAAATTGAATATCCCTCAATTGCAGATTGATCAATTCGCTTAAGCGTATACCCGCAGCATAGAACATTTCTATCATAGCAGCATCACGGGCAGTAATTAGATCATGGACATCAATATTCTGGAACAGCCTTCGCGTCTGCTCTTTACTAAGCACATTAGGCAGGGTCTTGGGTATCTTAGGTGATTTAATGGAGTAAGCCGGGTTTTTCTCGATCCAGCCTCTGCGAAGACAATACTTAAAAAAGGATTTTAAGGCCGCAAGTTTTCGCCCTGCCGATCGGGCGGTGTATTTAACCTCGGTTAGCATGCCCAGAAAATGACGAAGCGTGATTTTATCAATATCATTTAGAGAGATAGCGTCTTTGTTAAAGTATTCTTGCGAAAAATGATAGAATTGTTGCAGATCACGACGATAGGCGTCAATGGTATGAACGGAGTAGGATCTTACAGAACTCATGTAAGAAAGAAAATCATCTATGGTATCTAAAAATGTCATATTAACTCCAATGGGAGAAAATTCACACTAGCTTATTATATGAATTAAGCATCAAAATGTTCTTCAAATATTTTGTAGTTTGAGATCTTTCCCAACCTACACTAAAGTTTCGGCTGGCAGGCGCATAAAATAAAAAAGGCCTGACGGGCGTAGCCCCGATTATTCGGGGCGAAGACTGTTCGAGATGACATTCAATTCTCAATTCTTTATTCTTGGTTCTTGAGTCTTGAATCTTGTATTAAAGGGTTTCTCGCAAATGTTCCACCAATCGATTCATATCTTCAGGGAGCGGTGCGATCACACGCATGGCTTCACGGGTAATAGGGTGATCAAAACACATCTCAGAACAGTGTAAAGCCTGCCTGTCGATCATATCCAGCAAATGAATGGCGATCTTGCGGTGGCGAGGAGAAAATCCCCCCAATTTTTGTGTTTTACCACCATACAATTCATCACCGATCACAGGATGACCGAGATCAGAAAGATGAACACGGATCTGATGGGTCCGTCCGGTCATGATCTGTACTTTAACAAGTGAAACGAACTCGAATGACTCCAAAACTTCCCAACGGGTTTCAGCCGGTTTACCATAACGTTCATTATCGTAGGCTGTATATCTTTGCCGGTCATTTTTATGCCGGCCGATATATTTGGTCGTTACGCCTTTGGGTTCTTTAAAAATTCCCCAGACCAAAGCAGTGTAGAATTTTTCTATTTGTCGATGCTCAAATTTTCGCGCCATACGATTATGCGCGTTATTATTCTTAGCTGCGATAATTGCTCCCGATGTGTCTTTGTCGAGCCGGTGAACGATACCGGGACGATAATCACCACCAATATTTGAAAGCGTAGTACAACGATGAGCCAAGGCATTAACAAGAGTGCCGGTACGGTTGCCGACCGCCGGATGTACGACCAATCCCGGCGGTTTATTGATCACGATCAGATCATCATCTTCATAGATCACCTTTAGGGGAATATTCTCCGGTTCTACCGCAAGTGGAACGAAGCGGGGAATTCGCACAGTGATCATATCTCTTGGAGAAATTTGATATGAAGCTTTTTGTATGGTTTGACGATTAACCGCGATAAGCTCTCGCTCGATCAATTCCTTGACCTTTGTTCGGGATATGTCTTTTATTGATTCTGTAATAAACGTATCAATACGCGTGGGCTTTTGAGCCGCACGTACAGCAATACAATAGGTATCATACCCATCGGTTTCTTTGTATAACATATCGTTCATTACTTTTTATCTTCAGTTTCTTCGGAGAGTGGATTTTTCTTGTGTTTGACCTCTTCGATCAAAGTAAAAATAAGGTATAAAGTCACACCAACCGTAATACAAGAATCCGCGACATTGAAGATCGCAAAGGGATTAAAAGGCCAAAACCCAAAATCTACCTTAATAAAATCCGTCACTTCTCCTCTCAAAAATCGATCAATAAAATTACCTATTGCTCCGGTGAAAATGATTGTAAATGCAATATAATTAATTTTGCAGTTCGGATTTTCTTTCAAAATACGATAGAAAAAATAAAGAATGAACAGGAGTGCAAATATCGAAATATATTTCAACCAGGGAATAGGGATACTAAAGGCCACACCGGTATTCTCGGCATGAGTAAAACTTAGCCAGTTTCCGGCAACCTTGATATCCTGCCAGGAATAATAATCTTCTATGGGAAGATTTACGCGGATCCAGTTCTTGCTCCAAATATCCAAACCAAGCAATCCGACAAAGAGGAAAGCACATACGATCAAAAGAATTATTTTTTGGGTTTTATTCATGCGTTCGCAGCTTTTTTTCCTTTAATTTGAAAATACCATTTCAAAATAGTTGGAAGCAGAGTGAGGCTTAAAAACATTGACATGAGCATTGAGACCCACATTAATATTGTAATATCTCTATGAACCGTTAAAGGCGTGAAAAACAAAACACTCATTCCAACAGCCAGACCAACAGCATTGGACACAATAGGACGTACGGCATACGCAAACCCTTTATCTAAAGATTTAAGCTCAAGAGAAACAGAGGTTAGATGAATAGCATAATCAACATTGATCCCCATCGCAATACTAAAGATCAAGGAAGAAATAACCGTTAAATGAATACCGGATAGACCAAGGAACCCATATAAAAACCAGGATGTAATAATGACCGGGATCAAAGAAAAGATCGAGGGCCGTAGTCTTCTAAAGGTGATCAAGAGCAGCATAAGCATCACAAAAACAGAAACGATTAGCGTGTTTTTCAAGTTCCGAACCATACCCCGATTCAGGTCTTCCATAATATATGACATACCAGTGATATCGATTTGGGCATTTTCATTTGGAATATTTTCAACAACATCCCGTAATTCTATCAAGTAATCTGTTGTGATCTCCCGGGGCAGGACCGTTATCTTGAGAGCTTCATTATCCAGATTGACCATATGTTTTAACGGCATATTATTTTGATCAAGGAAATCCGAAAGAATAGCCCGTTCAGGTGAAAAATAACGCATCATGCGCATGGCCGGTTGGTTCATGATTCCATCTACGATCTCATAAGGAGAGATCACGCCACCATAAGTTCGAAGAGTGTCAGTCAAAGTCGCAATATTCGCTCTAAGATCTGTATCGAGAATATTATTTTCATGTTTCACAAAAACATACAGGGGCATACTTCCGCCTTGAACCTCTGTAATTGCTTCTGCATTTTCGATCACATCAGTTGATTCTTTAAAAAGTGACAGTTGGTTAAAATCGGTTTGAACATTTCTGAATCCCAGAAATGCAGCTCCAATCACAAGTAGAGCAATTACTACAGAAGGCCAGCCCCAGAATTTCTTAAAGAAATGGCCGTCAAATCTTGGCGGTCGGATTTTTTCTTTTTTAAAATCAATAAAATTGATAAGGAATAATGGAAGTATAAACCAGGTTGCGATACCGGCAAATGCGATACCGGCAGACGAAAAGAAAGCCAATTCGCGGACAGCATTAGTATCCATTACAAGCAATGAAAGAAAACCACCTGCCGAAGTTACTGTCGTAATGACCATAGGAATTCCAACGAGATGAAGAGTTCTTCCTACAGCATCTTTTTGGGTCCTGCCTTCTGCGCGGGATTCCAAATAATGCGAAACAAAATGCAATCCATCTGCAGATCCGATTATAAGGGTAAATAACGGCGCTATAGCTGTGATGATCGAGACATCTTCTCCTATCCAGCCCAATAAACCCATGACCCAGATCGCCCCCACTAAAGCCGGGACAATTGATAGAAACGTAGCTTTCCAAGATCGCATTTGAAATCTAAAAATCAACATCACAAGGAAAATGGCTATTAAAGGAAGATAAGTCGTAACCGTTGTGACAATATCAACAACGCGTTTTTGGATATAGGCTGTACCGCTGACATTATAGGGAATACCTGAATCATCAAGTATATTATCAATTTGCTCAATAGCTTTCCGGTTGATAGTGCTATCGGCAAATAAGGATAAAAATATTTTCCATTCTCCATTATGAAATTTAGCAGATGCAAAATCTTCTACAAGATTCATTTCGATAAATTCATGGTTCATTACAGGAGAAACTATATAGGCAATACAGGGCAATGATACCAGAGTATCGTGTAGTTCAATGACGGTATTTTGAATATCAGCGTCAAGGCTGTCTTTCCCCGTGTGCAGTAAAACGATCAATTCATCTTCATTTTCAAAGATCACATTCATCTCATCAAAAATAGTTTTTGACGGTGAGTGGTTTGGCATAAAAATAAGGAGGTTAGAGTCACTATTAACTCTAAAAATTCCAACAGTAGCAAAGACCATTAAAACAATAAACAAAGTAAAATAAAGTTTCTTTCTTTTCTCCATCAAATTGGTAAAACGAATATATCTCAGGTTCATAAATTTAGCTCTTTTCACTCTCATACATATTTTTTAAGTGATCGTGCATCAGATGGAAACATTTATCCATTAAGGCATTGCGTTCTTCGTATGTATATTTACTTGTATCTATTTCAGGCAGAATATCAATCTCAATATCACTATGATGGAAAGCTTTACTTCCCGGTGGCATCATTTCCCGGTTGCCTTTCATGACGACGGGCAGAATTGACATATTATTTTGAATAGCCATTACAAAAGCACCTAAATGAAATTTTGCCAAGAGAGTATCTTTAAATCGACTACCCTCGGGAAAAACCATCAAGGAAAGTTTCTCACTTTTTAATTTTTCGAACTGCTCATTCAAATGATCAATAGAACGCCCCTTGTTCTTATTGTCGACAAAAATAAAACCCGATTTACTCATGGCGGCCCCAATAAACGGAGTTGTTCTAAGTTTTTCCCTTGCTACTATACGCATGTTGATGGGAAATCTACCCAGCAGGTAGAAAACATCTACAGTGCTTTCATGGTTTGCGATCACGATATAAGGTTTATCTTTATCAATGTTTTCCAGTCCATTGATCGTGATTTTTCCCGGGCTTGCAAGCGTAGCCCAATACCCCCAGGCTTTGATCATTTTGTTATAAAAAGACATTCTGCGAATAAAAGGGGATAGCAGAATAATGGCACCCCCAATAAAAATATTCCCAAGATAAATAAGGAAATAGATCAAAATATTATGTATGGAATTAACTTTTTTCATAATCAGATTTGAATTTTATCTGTTCCCATATAGGATTGCAGGACTTTGGGGATCAGGATACTACCGTCGGATTGTTGATAATTTTCAATAATGGCAATCATTAGGCGAGGAGTTGCCACACCGGAACCATTGATTGTATGGACAAAATGCATACCGCTATCATCTTTATAACGAATATTCGCACGACGTGCCTGAAAGTCTTCAAAATTACTGCAAGAAGAAACTTCTAACCATTTTTTGCATCCCGGCGCCCAAAGTTCGATATCACGACAACGTGCAGCCGCAAAACTAAGATCGGCCGTACACAGTTCAAGGACGCGATAAGGAAGTTCCAGTTTTTGTAGAACGGTTTCTGCATTACCGATCAGAGTCTCCCAAGCTTCGTAGGATTTATCAGGATGAACGAATTGGACCATCTCAACTTTATTGAATTGGTGCAAGCGCTGCAGTCCGCGTGTGTCTTTACCGTAAGAACCGGCTTCTCGTCTAAAACAACCGGAAAAAGCGACATATTTAATTGGGAAATCAGCAGAAGATAGAACTTCATCCCGATGCATATTTGTTACAGGCACTTCTGCAGTAGGAATAAGCCAGAGATCATCTTCTTTCAGATAATACATATCATCAGCCAGTTTTGGTAGCTGTCCTGTTCCGGTAGCGGAATCTGAATGAACCAAATAAGGCGGAAAGATTTCCGTATAACCGTGTTCGGTAATATGGAGATCCAGCATGAAATTAATTAAAGCACGTTCAAGGCGTGCACCCCAGCCCGTATAAAGAGGAAAGCCACTGCCGGAGATCTTAGCACCACGTTTGAGATCCAACATCTTTAATTTCTCGGCAATACCCAAATGATCTTTGGGTTCAAAATCAAATTTTGGGATAACACCCCAAGATGAGATCTCTACATTATCCGCTTCACTTTTACCCACGGGAGTATTAAGTGAAGGATAGTTCGGAATAGCCAACAATTGGTTTTTTAGTTTTTGTGATAAGGAGGACAATTCGATATCATTTTCTTTGATCCTGGTACTGAGTTTTTGCATATCCGCAATTTCGGCGGCAGCATCTTCTTTGTTTCTTTTCTTTAAAGAAATTGCTTGTGAAACCGTGTTTCGTTGATATTTCATATCATCGGTTTCTTTGCTGAGGGTTCTGCGTTTATTATCTAAAACAAGCAGAGCTTCAAGATCAATTTTACCATTTTTTGTTTCGATCCGCTGGCGAATCAATTCGGGATTTATTCGAATTTCTTTAATATCTAACATGTCTTCCTTCCTTTAACTGGGAAAAATACAAATTCAAAGCGGAAATACCCATAAAAAAATAACTTAGAGCACAGTAAATAATAAGTAATAAACAAACATACTTGTTCTTTAACGCCCATTACTCCCGAAATTTTTGCAGCACATCCAACAAACGGTCAATATTTGCTTTCGTATGTGCCGAGGAAAGCGCAAACCTGAAATAGTCCGGTTTGCCGGGATAGCGAATGAGTGAAGGATAGATATTAGCTTCGATGAGCAAATGTTTTAATCTATCGGTTTCTTTATGATCTTCAATATAAATGCTGATCGTGGGTGAGGGGATGATCGGCACATCATATCCTAAGTCGGAAAGATTTTGTTTTGTCTTTAGACACCGTTGTTGAAAATTTTGGATCAGATCTTGATTCTCTTGCAAGTATTCGATGGACGCTATACCGGCCGCGACCATAGGCAAAGGCATCGCCGATGTCGTGGCATAAGCAATAGTATCTCTTACTGCGCCAACGCATCCGGTCAAACCCGAGACAAATCCACCGGAAACACCAACCCCTTTGGATAAAGATCCCGTGATAAGGAGATGCTTTTTACTGATATTGAAATATTCAACCGCACCGCGGCCATGATCACCCAATATGCCGATCGCATGAGCTTCATCAACAAGAAAAGCGCCTTCATATTTTTCAACGATATCTGCATAATCTTGCAAAGGAGGTAAAAAGCTGTACAATCCATCAGTAACAATACAAGGCTTTTTTCCGTGGCTTTGGATATGTTTATCCAATTTTTTCATATCTTTGGGAATTACATGTTTGGGTAATCCGCTTATTTCCATTGCGGCTTTCAGGCTGGGATGACATTGAGGATGATAATAGCAAACAATATCTTTGGTCGCAAATATCTCAAACAAAGCCAGGTTTGCCATATAGCCCGTTGGAAGCAAAGCGGTTGTTTCGGTTTTAAGAAAACCGGAAATGGTGTTTTCCAATTGAATATGTAAAGGATGATTTCCCGTGGTAACACGCGAGCCGCCGCAATTCAGGCCATACTGATCGACCGCTTCTTTAACGGATCGTTTGACCTTTGGATGTTGTGAAAGGCGATGATAATCATAACCTCCGAAAAAAAGATATTTTTTTTCATTCCAGATAATATGAACCAAATCAATGGGCTGTAATACGGGTGTGGACATAACAGTACTTCCTTATTCCTTATGCGATAATATATTGTAAATCAAGATTAAAGACAAAAGGATAAAGATTAAAGAGAAGAGGCGAGAGACAAGAATTAAGATTCAAGAGTCAAGAAACAAGAATCATGTAACAAAAGAACACAATGTTATTTCGACCGAAACCCCGATAGATCGGGGTGAAGTGGAGAAATCTCAAACTTTTTAATACTACTCTTGCTTTTGAGATCTCTCCACTGCTCCGTCAACTGACGGATCCGGTCGAGATGACAAAAAGAATATTTGTAATTATAAATTAGATTTTCAATTCTTCATTATTTATCCTTACATTTCGCGGTAAACGAAAGGGCATTTATGGATCTCTTAGCATCTCTTCCTCCCAACCTTGTACAATATCTTATTATCCCGCTTTTAATCATGTTCGCACGCATTTGCGATGTAACCATAGGAACATTCCGTATTATTCTGGTGTCCCGCGGGGAGCGCTTGTGGGCGTCACTGATGGGTTTTGTAGAAGTGTTGATCTGGATCGTGGTTGTGTCACAGGTTATGACGAATCTCGGTGGCTGGATCAATTATATCGCTTTTGCGGCAGGCTTTGCACTGGGTAATTATATCGGTATCTCGCTTGAAAGACGCCTGGCTATGGGTATGGTGATCATGCGAGTAATTACAAATAAACCCGCGGATGAACTGATCGAACATCTTAAGCAAGAATATCATGGTGTTACCTCAATTGCTGCCAGGGGCGTGTCCGGTGAAGTTCGCTTGGTTCTTTCCATAGTCAAAAGAAAAGATATTCCCTTTTTTCTTAAGATCGTTAAAAACTATAACCCCAAAGCTTATGTGTCAGTGGAAGATGTTCGTCATTTAAGCGAAACGCATTTACCGCCTCGAACCAAAGCCCGGAATAAAATAAATCGCAGAATGAAATTTAGTCTGAAGAGAAAATAATATTAAAATGGTAAGGGCTGGACATGTCCAGCCCGAATTTGAAAATATATTCGAGAAAAACCGAAAAGTTGTGTGGAAAATATAAAAAGGAGTTTGTGATGAAGAAATGGATATGGACCCCGACAATATTGATGCTCCTAATCTTAACCTCATGTGGAGAAAAAATGATCGAAGCACCAAAAGCTAAAAAGATCGATAAAGAAATGACCATCCATGGCGACACGCGCATAGATCCCTATTATTGGTTACGCGAACGGGAGAACCCGGAAGTGATCTCTTATCTTGAAGCAGAAAACGCTTATGCGGAAAGTAAGATGAAAGATACCGAACGTCTGCAAAAAAAGCTATACAAAGAAATGGTTGCTCGAATTAAACAAGATGATGAATCTGTGCCTTATTGGATGAATGGTTATCTTTATTATAGTCGCTACGAAAAAGGTAAAGAATATCCCATCTATTGTCGTAAAGCAAACGAGGAAGCTGAAGAAGAAATATTATTAAATATAAACGAATTGGCTGAAGGATATGCCTATTATCGGGTTTCGGGACTTTATGTTTCACCGGATAACCAGATGCTGGCTTTCGGTGAGGATACTCTATCCCGGCGCAAATATACTTTGCGATTCCTGAATTTGAAAACCAGAGAATTTTTACCGGATCAAATCGAGAACACTCCCGGTGGCGTAGCGTGGGCAAACGACAATAAAACTATCTTCTACAATCTTAAAGATGAAACCCTCCGTCCGACTCAAACTTGGCGACATACATTGGGTCTGGATGTTAATAATGATGAATTGGTTTTTGATGAAAAGGACGAAACCTTTTATCACGGTGTTTACCGTTCCAATAGTGGGAAATTCATCATGCTCGTCTCTCAGGCTTCCTTAACGACCGAATACAGCTATATTGATGCTGATCAACCTGAATCTGAACCTATTATAGTTCAAGAAAGAATCCGGGGATTGGAATATCACCCTACCGACGTCGGATCGGTATTTTATATTTTAAATAATGATAATGCTCAAAACTTTAAATTGGTTGCAGCCACCATCTCTGCGCCGTCTAAAAAAAACTGGAAGGAGATTGTTGCTCATCGTGAAGATGTATTGATCGAAGGCACGGAGTTCTTTAAAGATCGTTATGTTTTACAGGAACGCAGCAATGCTCAAACCAGCTTACGAATAATATCATATGACGGTAAGATCGATGAATATATTAAATTTGACGAAGAAGCTCACGATGTGTGGATTAGTGCAAATCGTGAATTTGATTCTGAATTACTGCGTTTTGGCTATGAATCCATGGCAACTCCAAATTCAACTTATGATCAGAATATGATCACAGGTGAGCGGGAGCTGAAGAAACAACGGGTTGTATTGGGTGATTTTAATTCAAACAACTATAAAACACAGCGCCTTTGGGCTGAAGCTCGTGATGGGGTAAAAGTTCCAATGTCGATCGTTTATCATAAAGATACCCCACTTGACGGTAGTGCTCCTTTGGTCCTTTACGCCTATGGCTCCTACGGTATTAATATGACGCCCTATTTTTCGTCTGTTCGATTAAGCTTATTGGATAGAGGATATATTTGGGTGATCGCACATATTCGTGGTGGACAGGAAATGGGACGCTATTGGTATGATAATGGCAAATTGCTGAAAAAGATGAATACGTTTAATGACTTTATTGACTGTGCAGATCATTTAGTCAAAGAAAATTATACCACTTATGATAACATGGTCGCCATGGGCGGTTCGGCCGGTGGTTTACTTGTTGGCGCAGTTGCAAATCTTGCCCCGGAAAAATTCGCCGGGATCGTCGCCCAGGTCCCTTTTGTTGATGTTATTACCACTATGTTGGATGATAGTATTCCTTTAACTACGAATGAATACGATGAATGGGGTAATCCCAATGTAAAAGAATATTACGAGTATATGCTCAGTTATTCACCGTATGATAATGTAGAAGCTAAAGATTACCCCAATATACTCATCACAACCGGCTTACATGATTCACAGGTTCAATACTGGGAACCGGCAAAATGGACGGCAAAACTTCGTGACATGAAAACCGATGACAATCTACTTCTGATGAAAACAGAAATGGATTATGGTCACGGTGGTGCGTCCGGCCGTTTCCAGGTTTATAAAGAAATCGCTTTGGAGTTTGCATTTGTTATGAAAGTAACAAATCCGTAAGACGTGAATAGTAAAACGTAAAATATAGAGACGCGATGCATCGCGTCTCTATATTTTTAATCAATTCAACATTTCAATTCCCGACTCTTAACTTTTAATACGTATCTTACAATTTGCATCTCACGTATATCTATTTTTCATTTTTGTTTTGAACTTAAAACACTATATTTTAGGTTGAAAATAAGGAGTTATATATGTTAGGTAAAAAAACAGATCCAAAAGATCTAAAAGAAGCATTGTTCTTAGAACGTGAAAATGCCTGGGACCATATTCCTGAAGCTCAATTGAAGCCTCTGGAATCATATATGAGCAATTATCGCTCATTTCTCGACTATGGAAAAACGGAACGCGAATCTGTCGATACTGCCATTGAAATACTGGAAAAAGCAGGTTATACGGATATTCGTAAGACCAAAGACACAAATAAAATTTATTATAATCATCATGGACGCGCAGTTGCTGTCTTTCGTCAGGGAAAAGGTTCCATCGAAAAGAATCTTCGCATTCTCGTAGCTCATATTGATTCACCCCGTTTGGATCTAAAACAATATCCTCTTTATGAAGACGAGGAACTGGCTATGTTCAAAACTCACTATTATGGCGGGATCAAAAAATATCAATGGGTTTCACGACCTTTGGCATTGCACGGTGTGATCGCTTTTCCTGATGGCACGGTCAATTCTATTGTTATCGGTGAAGATGATGACGATCCGGTTTTTACAATTGCAGATCTTTTACCACACCTTGCAGGTAAAGCTCAAATGACAAAAAAAGCCAATGAGTTTATTCCGGCAGAAAAACTGAATATCCTTGTTGGCGGTAAGCCTTTCAGCGATGATAAAGAAATCAAAGATCGCGTTAAGCTTCATGTATTGTCGCTTTTAAATGATACTTACGGTATTACCGAAAAAGATTTTGTTTCGGCTGACCTCGAGATCGTTCCCGCGGGAAAAAGTCGCGATGTTGGCTTGGATCGTGCTTTTATCGGCGCTTATGGACAAGATGATCGTGTTTGTTCATACGCATCTCTAAGAGCTGTGATCGATGTTGAAGATCCTGAAGTATCATCTTTGGTTCTTCTCTTGGATAAAGAAGAGATCGGTTCCGAAGGTGCAACCGGCGCCAATACAGTCATAGCAGAACTGGTGCTTGGGTACATACTTGCCCGTCATGGATTGGATCAATCTGCCGTGATCCGTCGTTTGCTGGCGAACGCACAATGCTTATCGGCCGATGTAAATGCCGGTGTGCATCCCGATTGGAAAGAAGTTCATGAATTACGCAATGCCGGATATATAAATGGTGGATTAGTCTTGTCAAAATTCACGGGAGTTCGCGGAAAAGGCGGATCAAATGAAGCTTCGGCTGAGTTCGTTGCCCGTTTGCGTAACCTGTTTGATAATAATGGTATTATTTGGCGCATTGCGGAATTGGGTAAAACCGATGAAGGCGGCGGTGGAACCATTGCAAAATTCATGTCCTACTATTGCATGAATGTGATCGACGCAGGTGTTTCTGTTCTGGATATGCATTCACCTTTTGAAATTACTTCAAAAGCGGATATCTGGATGATGTACCAGGCTTTCAAGGCCTTTCTAGAAGATTAATTCATAACCTAAAGGGGTTATCATGAAATATTTCAATATTATTGTCATTGGTGTATTGTTTGTTCTAATGTCTTGTTCTGCACCATCGGCCGATATTACCATTCTGCATTGGAACGATTTTCACAGTCACAATATAACTTGGGTTCCCACAAATTATAATAATGATAAACATGCGGTAGGAGGTTATGCACTTTTCGACGCATACCTCGACAGTCTGGAGAATGTCTATCCTGGTGCACTTCGAGTACATGCCGGTGATGATTTTCAGGGTTCACCTATGTGTGCGGTAAGTGAAGGACTTTCTCAGATCGAGATCCTGAACCTGGTCCAACCCGATTTTTTCGCCATCGGGAACCATGAATTTGATTATTCTTGGTCGCACCTGGATTCACTGCGCTTAAATGCTGCAAATTTTGCAATGTATGCGGCTAATCTTATTGATGTAAATACCGGCGAAAGTGCCGTACCTCAATTTCGGATCTTTATGCGCAAAGGTTATCGCTTTGCTTTGATCGGTTTAACTCATCCGGGACTTGATCTCCTGACTATGCCCCAAAACCTTAAGGGCATAGAAGTTACCGATCCGGTTTTAACAACGCAAAATTTGATCAACACATTGGGATCCCGCGGTATTGATCTCTTTGTTGTGGTATCCCATATGGGAATTGGTGCAGACCGCAGACTAGCGGAAGCAGTCCCTGAAATTGATCTTATCGTGGGTGGACACAGTCACACATATATGCGTGAAGCTGAAAATGTGAATGGCGTATGGATCGTTCAAGCCGATGATCATGGTCGCTATATTGGAGTTACCAAATTTCATGTAGATGAAGGTAAGATCACCACACTGAATATGGATTATGTTGAAACTGTTGTTGGAAAACTGAAACCTTCAAAAGATGTAGCTGAGATCGTCGATAGTTATGAAGCTGAGCTTTCAGAGATCATGGATGAAGTGATCGGTTCTCTGGAGAGACATTGGAAAGCAGGTGGTGCCGAGTCTAATCTTGGAAACTGGATCGCTGATGCTTTTAGGGAAGCCGCAGGTACGGATATTGCCATGATGAACAATGGTGGGATACGAAAAAGCTTGAATGCCGGAAATATTCTAGTCCGTGATATATGGGAGATCGCTCCATTTGGAAATACTCTGGTAACTTTTGAATGGACAGGAAAGGAATTGATCGAAGCTCTTAATTATATGGCAAAACAGGGTCGTTCCATGCAAGTATCCGGTATTGATATGATGCTGGAGCGGAATAAAGGATTGGTTGATGCCATTGTTGGTGAAGCTGAAATTGATATTAATAAAACTTATTCCCTTTGCGTGAACAACTACACGGCAAGTCAGGGTGAAAAATACTTCGGTAAAAAAATTGAATCCACTGAAACCGGTTTGATCGATCGCGATGTCCTGATCGAAGCAGTAAGAAAAGATCCCATTATTAATTCTGGAATTGAAGGACGCGTTATTATTCTATGAGAAAAATATTCTTCCTATCACTAATATTGATATTATTGTTCTCTTGCTATGAAAGCATCATAGCTCCGGTTGTAGAAGAGGAAACTGTTCCGACCAGTCCAAATGAACCGATACGGGAAGAAATAACATTGCTGACACCTCCGAAACGAATTGATTTTAATTCATTCCGGCGGGCAATCCTCATTCCGGCGGTAACACCGACATTACAAACAGTATTTTATGATGGTGCGATCGGTGATTTTATTGCCGAATACACCCAGCCGGATATGACAGATACTCTGGACGGATACGTGACCGATAATTTGGCTTTCTATGAACAAGTTCTATTTCCATCTATCGAACCCTATCTTGATTCGCTGAGATCTTTACAGAAATTCCAGGCGGTCAATGCATTGACCCTGTTCATATATGAAAGTTATATGGATTTTTTCAGCGATAATTATCAACATGGTTTTTATCGTTGGGGTGGTGACATTACTGATCGCGATCAACCGCAAACAGCATCATCTAACTCTACATCTATTGAGCGTTACGGTATGGATTGCTCCGGTTTTGGCGCGTCCCCATTTGAAGCAGCAGTACTGCTGGGCATTTTGGATTCCACAATGACGGAAGCTGCTTTTTCATGGTTTGGATTTCGACATATTTGTAAGACAGATCCCAATATCTCCGATGGCGGAGGCCGCGGAGGTACAACGAACAATTATCGCATGGAAGTCTCGGATATGGCGAAAGTCGGTGAATTGATAGCCACCATTTCCGCAGGAAGTACACCTTCCGATACACAAATGGGATGGATGCAGGCAGGGGATGTTGTGATAAAGAGCGGCCACATGGGAATATTAATTGAGATAAACGAAGAACTCTATTTTTTGGAAGCGGGTGGAAGTACGGTCAACGAAGAAGGTCTTTATACGCCATACTTGGCAAAAGATGCAATAGAAGATTTTGCCTCTTCGCGTACGACCACGATCCGCAGATGTTTACCCGATAAGGAAACAAGTTCCGGCATTGCGCATTAAAGAAAAAAACAAAGGCACTATAAAATGAAACGAACACGTACAATAATTTTAAGCATTTTTCTGGTTTTGCTCTTGGCTTCCTGCTCAAGCAATACCGGCGAATCGTTGACTTTCGTCTTTTTGGCTGATACTCATATAGGAACGGCCATAGGAGCAAATGACCTGAGAAATTCAGTCAGGGATATCAATGAACAAAGTAATATTGATTTTGTTATTCTTGCCGGAGATGCTACGGAATATGATTTTGCAGGCGAATTAGATACCGTTAAAGCCATTATGTCTAAATTGACCGTACCCTATCACATTATTCCCGGAAATCACGAGTTGAAATGGTCTGCTTCCGGAGGTGAGAAATTTAAGAAGCTTTTTGGTGATGATAAATTCAATGTGAGCTATAAAGGATATCGTTTTATTGGGGTTAACCAGGGACCGCTTATGCGAATGGGTGAGGGGTTTATTGCACGGGAAGATATTAACTGGGTACATTCGATGTTGAAAAAAATGTGGCCAAAGAAACAGCCTGTCTTTTTCGTAACCCATTATCCTATCAATCATACCGTTACAAACTCTTATGAATTCTTAGACATTATTAAACAATATAATGTCCAGGCAATTATGCATGGTCATGGCCACCGTAACCGGCTTGCCAACTATTCGGACGTTACGGGTATTATGGGTCGCTCGAATTTGAGTCGCGGTGGTGCAGGGGGTTATAATATTGTAAGTATTAAAGCGGACACTATGACATGGACAGAGCGCCTGCCTGTTGAGAAAAAAAGTCTCGCGCCTTGGTTGGTTTTGCCTTTGAAAGATTTTGAGCATACCGATTCTCATGAATCTCTTAAACCGGATATGTCTGTGAATGACATGTATCCCGAGGTAAAAGTAGAATGGTCATACGATTCGGAATATTCCATTACTGCTGCTGTCGGACTTATAAAAGACAGGGTAATTTTTGGAAACCGTTCCGGAAAGATCATTGCTTTATCTCTTGAGGATGGAAAAGAGCTTTGGACCTATCAGACAAATGGTCCGATCTTTACCGAACCGGCTTTTGATAGCACCTTGGTTTATGTGACTTCTACCGATTCTATGCTGTATTGTTTAAATTATGAAACGGGTGAAAAAATATGGAATTATAAAACTCAGGCTCCTATCGTTGCTCATCCGGTCGTGAACGATAAAAAAGTATATTTTGGGGGATCGGACGGAAAATTCCGTGCAGTTAATTCCAAGACAGGAAAACTTGAGTGGGATTTCATGTTCATTCCCACTTATGTAGAAACAAAACCCCTTGTAGCTGAAGGGAAAGTGATCTTTGGTGCCTGGAATACTTTATTATATGCTCTTGATGCCAATAAAGGTAATATGAAATGGCTGTGGAAGGGTAAAAAAAGCGGTCGCTTGTATTCACCAGCGGTCGTTCATCCCGTATATGCGAATGAAAAAGTATTTGTAGTGGCTCCCGACAGAGTAATGTCTGCAATAAATATTAATGATGGAACAACTGTTTGGCGTTCCGATAAATTCAAAGTTCGTGAAAATATCAGCTTATCTGAAGATGGATCAACGGTCTATGCCAAAACTATGTGGGATATTATCTGTGCAATCTCAACGGAGGGAAATGAAGCGGAAACACAATGGAGTTCAGAGCTGAATTATGGTTTTGAAATAGATCCATCAAATCCGGTCGAATATAAGGACCAGCTATATTTTACAACTCAATTTGGTTATGTCTATTCCCTGAATGCCGAAAACGGTGAAAAAAACTGGCAACATCGTATTGGGGGCAATCTGTTGAACACACCCGTGGTCAAAAATGGAATGATAGTTATTAGCGGTATGGATGGAAAAGTCACAAAATTAGTGACTGGTGACTAGTAACTGGTGACTGGCGAATATTTACAATAACGTAGGGGCTCGACACCTGTCCATCGTAGCTTTAGCGAAGATGGATATCGAGCCCTTTTCTTTACCGCAAACTATTTACCATATTGTTTCTTGTTTCTAGCAATCCGATATATTAATTTTTATTAACAGCCAATTTTTATTTCTTGTTTTATAAAACAAGGAGAAGAAAATGAAGATCCGTATTCTTGCATTGATCCTTTGTATCGCAGTTTTGTTTGCAATACCCGCACAAGGGCAAGGTTTTGCATTGGGGTATCAATATGCTTTTTCCGGAGAATATTATTCGGGATACATGATGTTATTTGATCTTGTCGGACCGATTGGTACCTATGCGAATTTCTATGGAATAGGCGTATATGATTATGCAGATTACATAGAACCTTGGCCGGGTGATGAATTGGCATTTACATTTGATCGGGATTACTGGTTTGCTCAAAGCTTTGGTGTAACTTTTCGAGTGATCCCCGGTATTTATCTTTATGCCGGATATTGTAATGGAAACTATATTTCAGTTCATGAAAGTACCTGGTTCGACGAAACCTATATTTTGAGTTATGACGGGTTTTACACAACCCAGGAATGGACATATAATAGCAATCCTGGCATTGATATAGGTTTAAATATTGTTGCGTTTTCTTATTTTGGAGTTGTTCTTGGATATAATTCATCCATGAACACTATGGTCGTCGGTTTTAATACCAGCCTGTATTTTTAAAATGAAAAAGAACATATTTATAATCTGATGATTGAGAAAGGTTCAAGAAGCTTAAAGGCTAAATAAAAGTCAGTAACACCGGGTTTAAACCCGGTGTTACTGAAAATACAATTGATATAAGTACGGAACGGTTTCAAACTGTTCCGTACTTATATATACCCCAAAAATAGCATTTAAAGTCACACATAGAACACCTATTACACCTCTTTCCCCAATAAATAATAAAAATATTCAATATTTTTATTGCCGTATAACCCGCATAAATAAAGGATATTATTGATAATTGTAAAAAAACATTAAAAAAACTCACACTTTTTTCTTGCATGTGTGCTGTAATGGTGTTATACTTGTGTAGAACACTGGAAGACTGGTGTGAATTGAAACAGAAAGAGAAGCACAAATGAGTATTAACTTCGACAGTTCAAAAGCTATATACCTCCAATTGGCCGATCTCATCAGAGAGTCGATCATGTCCGGCGCACTGAAAAGCGGAGAAACTATCCCCTCCGTCAGACAGTTGTCCGCCGAGTACCGTTTGAACCCTCAAACAATTTTAAACGCCACACAGCTTCTTGTCAATGAGGGCTTACTGGAAAAGCAACGGGGAAAGGGTTACTTCGTTACGGATCCCGCACAGGATGTCTTAAAAGAATCCGGGATCATTCATTTCGAAGACGTTACCCTTCCGGACATGATCAAGCAGGCCAAGATGCTAAATATCGGCAGAAATGAACTGTGTAAACTCATTGAAGAAAAATTTAATAAATAAGAAAACAAATCTTTAGGAGAAAAAACATGTTTACCAACAAACTTATCAGACGCCACAACAGCTCTATGTCTTATGTAAGAGCCATGTCAATTCGGATCGTTAAACCGGTCAAATAAGAGACCAAAAATTAAAGTACAAAGGCAAATGTAGGGAACAGACATGTCTGTTCCGAACGAAAGAAAAGATCTCATGTTAAACAACAAGAATCAGACAGCAAACATTATGAAACACCGGGAAACTGATCGCCGAGAGGATGTCTTATCTCGTGGTGTAAAACAGTGCTGTCCCTTTTTGACCCGTGTCCGCTTTTACAAGACACAAAGCCTGAAAGACAAAAAAATATTTTCTACCCTTAATGATGGCAATATGGAAAAGAGAAGAAAAGTAAATAATGAGATCAATGAGAACACCGGCACATCAATGATGTACTACCTCTAATAAAGGGAATTGGAATGGAACACTATATTAAAATTAAAGATCTAACAAAAAACTATAAGAACGTCACCGCTTTAAAAAATGTGGATCTTGAAATACCCAAAGGTCGCATTATTGGTCTTATGGGCAAGAACGGTGCGGGAAAATCCACCTTATTGAAATGTATATTAGGCTTACTTCGCTACGAAGGTGAAATATCCATGTTCGATAAATCCATTAAAGAATGGAAACATGAGTTATATGGACGCGTGGCCTTTATTCCCGATGTCAGCGGCTTAGATCCCCGTTTGACAGTTGAGCAAACGATTGATTTTACTGCTGCTGTGAACGATTCCTGGAATTGGGATAAATCAGAGCGTCTTTTTGCAAAAAGCGATCTTCCCTGCGACCAGAAAGTGGCTACTTTATCTAAAGGCATGAAGACCAAGCTTTATCTTTTGTTAACTTTATCCAAAGATGTGGATGTTCTTCTACTTGACGAACCTACTCTGGGCTTAGATATCGTTTTTCGTAAAGAGTTCTATGATCTGCTGCTTGGTGAATTCTATGATGAAACAAAAACCGTGATCATTTCCACCCATCAGGTAGCTGAAGTGGAAAATATTCTACAGGATGTGATCTTTATTGATAAAGGATCTGTCCTCTTGAATGACCCTGTGGATGCTCTTAAAGACAGATGGCATATTTATGAAGTGCCACAGACACAGGAAGAAACATTAATGCAATATAATCCCAAAGTGGTAACCAAAACTCTCGGCCATGTTCGCGCATTGGTTGAAGGCAAGGTCGATATTTCGGATTCAAAGAAAATAATACCTAGTCTGGCAGAGATTTTTATTGCCTTAACTCAGGGTAACTAGTATAGGGGTTTAAGATGTCACATTACTTAACATTACTTAAAACAGAATACATTAAGCGAAAATCTTCATATTGGCTTCCTGTATGGATCGTTGCCGGAATCGTGCTTCTCGTGTTAGTCATTTCTATTACGGCAATGGTTGCACATTGGGATGAAATAGAGATCGGCATGATAAACATGGCCTTTGATTATGAAGATATTCAAGATGGAGTTATGTTCGGGACGTATGGAAGTATGATCCTGGTCGTATTTGTATTCTCGATCTTTCTCCTCATAATGTCTCAAAGCAGCTTATCTAAAGAAAAAGAACTCGGTTGTGAGCTTTTCTATCGCTGCCAGCCGGTCAATATCTGGATATGTACAGCTGCCAAGTATCTTATGCATGTATTTGCAGGTGCAGTATTTCTGCTGGGCCTTGGCCTAATACTCGGATTGATTATGGCTATTGTTTTGGCAAGCACGATGGGCGGTTTCTACTTAGGCTCTGCGATTGTAGGAAGTTTGCTTGGTGTGGTCTTATATCTTAAGATCGCACTGGTCTTTGGATCGCTCTTTTTCTTGTTCTCGTCCATCTTTAAGAACAATGCATTTTTAAAGGGAACGATTTTTCTCGGCTTAATAGATTTGGTTTTCTTTTTGATCGAAGAGATCACAAGGAACACAATTAATATGCCCAGTATTTATGAAGGATTGGTTGCGCTGCTTGGTAACCTGAACGTTGATGCCGATCTTAGTCTGGGTTATGTATTAGCTGACTACAGATTGTTGATAGCACTTGTGTTTGCCGGAGCTTGCTATGCCGGTGCTACCCTGATCTACAAATATAAAACCCCAGAAGCTTAGGAGTGTAAAATGAATAAAATTACAAAAATCATCATGACCCTGGCCATTGTAATGGTGGGATTTGGCTTTGCAAAATCTGTTCTCGTAACAGGCCCGGTCGAGACCAAAGAAATCAAAGTAAGATCATTTTCAAAATTAGATGTTCGCTCGCAGTTTGATGTATTCCTTACACAGGGAAACAAAGAAGAACTTGTGATTGAAACCTATAAAAGTCTTATGCCCTATGTTAAAGTTGAGCAAGATGGCAAGACCCTAAAAATTTATTTTGATAAAAAAATTAACAAAATCAAATGGACCAATAAAAAACATCTGCTTAACCTTCATGTATCCGCAAAAAACATAGAGAATATCAATCTGTCCGGTGCCTGCGATCTTTATATGAAAACTCCCCTGAAAGCTGATGATCTAAAAATATCGGCCAGCGGTGCAAGTGACCTTGACATGAAACGCATTGAAGGTAATAATATTAAAATTATTACATCAGGAGCCAGTGATATTGATAATGCGGAATTAATTGCCCAAAAAGTATATATAAATGCCAGTGGTGCCAGCGATGGAGATATCAGCATTGTAGCAGATATTGTCGATATGATAGCTTCAGGCGCCTCTGATTTTGATATTGTTGTAGATGTAAATGATCTGAAGATCAGGGCAAATGGGGCATCGGATTTTAATGCCGAAGGGAAAAGCAAAAAATTTACAGTAGATGTTTCCGGATCCTCAGAAATGAGAGCTTATGACCTTGTCAGTGATACGGTTATTATAGATGCTTCAGGAAGCAGTAACTGTAAAGTTCACGCTATTAAAGTTATTGATGCTTCAAGCTCAGGTACTTCAAGTATCTACTTTGTTGGCAAGCCGGACAAAACCTCTTTTTCCGTCTCCGGCATATCTACTATAAAGAGCAAATAAAAATAATTTTACCTAAAAGGAAACAAAAATGAAAAAAATACCACACCTGTTTTTGATCGTACTTTTCTTATTCGCTTGTGACTTTGACATCAAAAGAGTCGAACGCATAACTGTCAGCGGTGAGATCGTTAAACAAGAAATGAATTTTGATGACTTTTCTGAGATCGTCATCGCCGGTCCGATCGATATAGTTTTGGACCAGAACGGTGGAAGCGGAATTGAAATTGAAACATATGAAAGTCTGATGGAATTATTCCGTGCTGAGATGCATGAAGATGCCTTGGTGCTATACTTACTTGATACGACATTTACAGCTTCATTCAATATTGAAACCGATTACGAAGAACTATCAAGGAAAGCCCTGTTAAGCGGAAGCCGTCTTAAATGGCCGAATAATGAAAAAGTGCTGAAAGTACATTTATCCTTTACCGATATAGAAAAGATCCAGGTTATTGGTGAATGTGATATGAGAACCGCTCAAACACTTGAAACCAAAGAATTGAAACTTGAAGTTGCCGGTGCTTTGCATCTGGAAGCTGACTTGGAAGTGGAATCCTTTAATGCCGAGATCGCAGGTGCAGGAAATCTTAATGTACAGGGGAAAACAAAAGAATTTCATGTCGAATGTGCAGGTGCCGGTACGATAAGGGCCTATGAATTTATCGCTGAAAACGTAAAGCTTGAAATTGCGGGTGTGTGTAATGCCCAGGTATATGCCGGGAAGAGCATTGATGCTGAAATAGCCGGAATGGGGACGATCAGGTATAAAGGAAATCCTGAAAAGATCAGTTTTGAAAAAGCCGGTATAGGCAGTATGAAATCAGCCGAAGAAGCCGAAGAAAAAGAAACAGAGATCTAAAATAGTTAATTAATAGTATCGAGAGGTGACAATGAAGATCAAGTCAACATTGATCTGTATATTAATGTGTGCGGGCATACTTTTATCTGCAGAAACACTTACACTGGAAAAATGCATTGATATGGCACGATCAAACAACCCAAGTATTCAGCAAGCAGACATAAATACTGAAATAGGAAAATCTAAAATACGACAAGCATATAGTTCAGTCATGCCAAATGTATCCGTATCTTCCGGATTAACTACCGCCAGCCAAACAAGTTGGGACTTAGGAGCCAGCGTCGGGATCAGTGCAGGTATGACATTTTATGCACCGGGTATGTATTCCGGGATCAAGTCTGCCAAGTTATCAAGTATAGCTAACCGTTTAAATTCTCTTGGCAATAAAAATGATATTGTCAACCAGGTAAGTTCCCTGTATTACAAAATATTAAGCACTAAAAAACTTATCGAAGTTTATGAAGGCAATATTGAGGTCGCAGAAGAGAATCTGAAAAAAACACGTTCCATGTATGAACAACGTGTTATCACAGAATCTGACGTTCTGAAATCCGAAGCTCAAAAAGGTGAGTTTGAATCTCAGCTTTTGGGGCAAAAACAACTCTACATTTCCTATCTTCGCACGATGAATGTTTTATTGGGCCGTGAGGCGCGAACCGAGTTCAATGTAGTAGATATTGATGTGGAAAATGTCAAGATCCCCGAGTATGATGAAGCAAGAAAAATTATGTTAAACGATAACCCACAATTCAGCGCTGCTGTATTGCAGGAAAAGATCAGCAAGGTTCGTGTCGCTGCATCAAAGGAAGCTTTTCTCCCCAGTGTGACCGGATCTTATAATTATGGAAATAGCTTTGATCCCGCATTAACTCCGACTAACACAGTTGGAGTTTCAGCAAGCTGGACCTTGTTCAATGGATTATCGCGTCGGGAGAACACGCAGCAAAGCAAACTGCAACTTGAACAGGCAAAGATCACAGTTGACAATACCATACGTCTTCTGGATCAGCAATTAAGTGATTATTATACACAGTTTGAAACATATACTGCCATGATTGATATCAACGGTCGCCGCCTTATATCGGCACAACGCGCTTTTGAGATCGTTAATCAGCAGTATGAACTTGGGAAAGCAACGATCTTAGATAGAATGCAGGCTCAGCTTACCGTATTAAGTGCTGAAAGTACTCTTGTGGAAGCCAAATATTCACGAAAAATAGTCGAAGCTGAGATCCTTAAATTAATCAACAAAATATAGGAACGAAGATGAAGAAGAAACTTATTATCATTATTTCAGCAGTTATTGTTTTAGCGGTATTTTTTATGTTTACCTTAAAACAAGACAACAAAAAAGCAATTGGCGTACAGATGGAAAAAGTTCGCCTGCATACCATCGAATCTAAAGTTTACGCAGCCGGTTATGTGCAACCCGTTGTTAAGGTCAATATTTCAGCAAATGTTGCCGGTGAGATCAAGTCTTTGAACGTAAGAGAAGGACAAGATGTCAAAAAAGGTGAATTACTTGCCCAACTGGATAAGGTCAGATATGCAGCAGATGTAGATCAGGCGAAGTCCTACTATCGTTCAACTTTATCTGCCAAGGAAGTAGCTGGGAAAGAATACAAACGTGTTAAAAAGTTGTATAAAGACAACAATTACAGTGAATCACAGTATGATCAGGCTAAAGCACAATATGATCAAGCTGTAGGCACATTGGAACAAGCTATTGCACGCCTGAAACAAGCAGAAGATAATCTGCGCAAGACAACTCTTATCGCACCTATCGACGGAACGGTTATCGGCTTACGAAAAGAACAGGGCGAAATGGCACTGGGATCAACTTTCCAGGCAGATGTCGTTATGACCGTTGCAGATCTTTCCAGTATGGAAGTCGAAGTTGATGTCAACGAAAATGATATTGTTCGTGTTAATGCAGGCGATTCGGTGGATATTGAGATCGATGCATTAACCGACACGGTTTTCAAGGGAATTGTTACTGAGATATCACAACTTGCCTCCACCATGGGTGCCGGTACACAAAATGCGATAACGAATTTCAAGGTGACTGTAAAAATGATTAACAATCCTCCAGATATTCGCTCGGGTATGAATGCTACAGTTGAGATCCTCACAGACCGCAAGATTGATGTTGTGGGTATTCCTATTCGCGCTGTCACCGTCAGACCTGCCGATAAAGTTCGCAAAATGGAATCTGATGAAATGACGGGTAAACCCGAATTACTTGAAATAGCATTTGTTATCGAAGAAGATAGTGTTCGTGCGGTTGAGCTTGAATTGGGCATCAATTCCGAAGATTTCTTTGAAGTGATCAGTGGGGTTGATACGACAAGTATGATCGTAATTGGAAATCATCAGGCACTGACCTTTGATCTTCAGACCGGTACTGCCGTTAAAGATGTCAATGACATGAAAAAGAAATAAAGATATTGATCTTTACTAGAAAAAAGGACAGATAATGTCATTATTAAAATTACGAAATATACATCGCGTGTATCAAATTGGCGACATAGAAGTAAGGGCTCTAAATGGAGTTGATGTTGATGTCGAGCAAAACGAATACGTATCAGTTATGGGACCTTCCGGCAGTGGTAAATCAACACTTATGAATATTATCGGGTGCCTGGATACTCCGACGAACGGTGCATATGACTTGGATGGAACGTCTATCCATCAAGAGGTTAAAGATGGTCTTGGAACAGCAAGTGATGATCAGCTTGCGGTCATTCGCAATGAGAAGATCGGATTTATTTTCCAGACATTTAATCTTCTGCCTCGGATGACGGCATTACATAATGTTGAATTACCTCTGATATATGCCGGTGTTCCTCGATTGGAACGTCTGGAACGTGCCAAAGCTGTTCTTGAGAGTGTACAGCTGGCAGACCGAATGTATCACCGGCCGAATGAACTTTCCGGTGGACAGCGTCAGCGCGTTGCTGTAGCAAGAGCCTTAGTCAATAATCCATCCATTATTCTTGCTGATGAACCGACCGGTAATCTGGACAGCAAAACTGGTCATGATATCATGAATCTGATCTCCGCTCTGCACGATCAGGGAAATACGATTATCCTGGTAACGCATGAACATGATATTGCGGAACGTGCAAGCCGGGTAATTAATATGCTGGACGGTAAAATTCACGAAGATAAAAAAAAGAAGTAATTTATGTTTA
>JAYEJI010000100.1:0-3089 GCA_034660515.1 Fidelibacterota bacterium | reverse complement strand
TTAAGCAAAAAGTATGAAGATGAAAATGCTGAACCAGTAATGACCTCATTGGTTCGCGATGAAGGCCTTAATGCAGGTATAAAAATTCCATTTGCAAGTGGCGGTGCCCATACGAAGGAGATTAGGACATACAACATCTCTGTTTATGGTATGTATAAGAATCTCAGAAAATTTTTGGAAAGATACCCTAAGATTCAAACAATTGACGAAACTGTACATGGTAAAATTGGGTGGGCAACTGGAAGGTTTTTTGTTGCTAAACACAAAATAACAAGGCGATCAGGCGGAAAGGAGGAAGTTTTTGAGGACGGACTTGCTTTTGAGATTGAAATAAAAAATACCAATACCGTTATCTTAGTTACAAAAGATGAATACTTTTCTTCGGGATGCGAAAATTTGCTAAACATGTTATCTCCCATTTATCTATCATTTGAATCAGATGTAAATTGCTTACTCAATATTATTGGTTGGAATAAGGTCATTAAAATGGCTGTTGGTGTACCGTATTTAATTCAATCTATAGTAAACAATAGCCGGATACAAAAATAGACAAACATTGACAAATAGAAATAGAGAGTTCAATGTTAGATAATAAAAAAGAAACGATTGAAACAACTTGCCCAAAATGCGGTAATCTCAAGGGGATAAATGATATTGAATGTGCTCATTGTGGAATAATATTTGAGAAATATAAAAAGATACAAACGTCCCCTTTGACTGTGCCCTCTGTGAGAGATATGATTTTCAATAAAGTGACAAAGTGCCAACGTACATGTGATACATTGTCTGCTACTTCAAGCACCTCGCCCCGCAGAGGCGGTTAATGTCTTCACACCATTTTTAAAAATAATTGAATGTGGACCTAAAATCACTTGGAAAATAGCAACTTTAGTTTGGGATTAGAAAAATGGCCGAGAGAATACGCCTTTTTGAAGCGATTAGAAAGAACAATTCATCTGTAGCTACTCAGCTAATAGCTCGATTAGATTTAAAGCTAACAGATGAATATGGGAACACTGCATTGCATATAGCATCGCGAAAATCAAGATACGAGTTATCGATATTGCTATTAGAAAATGGAGCAGATATAAACATAAGAAATCAAGAAGGATACAGTCCGATTGATTATGCATATAAAAAAGGACACTATAATATTGCTAATCTATTTTTAGAAAAATATTCTGAGTCTATTACAGTGGCCACTCTTTGTAGATCGTTATTATATATTAAGAATCCTGACAAGAGAAATAATGTTATCAAATATATTACAGAAAGAGTCCTTTCGTCTATCAAAGCAAATTCTAAAAATACCATATTAAGCGAAGAAGATAAAGCTGTTGCCTTAAATTTATTTATTTCAGAAGGTAGCTATAATTTAGTGTCTATTTTGTTAAACTCTAATGATAAAATTATTTGTAATACTGATATTAGACCATTACCTAAATTTGAAATTAATAATATAGACTGGATACCATCACCCTTGTCTGTTGCTTCATCAAGTGGAAATCTTGACATTTTTGAATTGATTTTAACAAAAGTGAAAGATATTAACATTAAGAATAAGTTAGGAAAAACACCGCTGCATCTCGCATGTGAATCTGGAAATATGGAAATGGTTAACATTCTCCTTATAAGAGGCTCTAGTATATATATTAAAGATAAAAATGGCAACACACCTCTTTCCGAAGCTTGTGCGCATAATCATCTAGACATAGCTCAACTTTTAATTGACCAAGGGGCTCCTGTTGATTCAAATATGCTGCAAAGAGCTTGTGATGATGGTTATTTCGACATTGTTCAACTACTTGTCAACAATGGAGCACATGTTAACATTAAAATTAAAGACGATTATTCTTGTGCACCGCTAGAAATAGCGGTTTCACATAATTATAAAAATATTACCATGTTATTACTTGATAATGGCGCAGATGTACAAATGAAACATGGTAAAGGAGAATTACCCATCAATATTGCTATTAAAAATAAGTTCTATGACTTAATTGAATTGCTAGTAAGTAGAGGGGCTACGGTTAGTAGTCGTAATGAATATGGCAATTTGCCAATTATCGAATCAATAAAAGATAGGGATTTTTCTATGGTATCTACTTTAATCAATAATGGCGCAAATCTTTTTTTAGAAGATCAAAACGGTGAAATACCATTTTTCTTGCTGAAAGAGTTTCTTGTTACTTTTGATAAGGTAGATTTTTCCACAAGATCTAATCGATTTATAATGTGTAATTCTTGCTATAAATTCTATAAGTTACCAGATGGGGAATTAGATCGTGAACGTATTAAAGTTAGATGTAAATGTGGTCACTCATTCATATTGAGGCCGTCATTAATTAAAAATAATCAAATTGCTAATTTGCCTAAAAAGAAAAAACTTCAAGAACTTGAGCAAAATTTTATTAATAGATCAGATGAGTTTTCATCTAAAGATCAAGATTCCTGTACTATTCCCGATGGATATTTAAAAAAAAGGACGACAATATCTGCGAGTGTCCGAAGGGAAGTCTGGAGACGTGATCAAGGTAAATGCACCGAATGTGGTAGCAGAGTAAATCTTGAGTATGATCATATAATTCCAGTATCAAAAGGTGGTAGCAACACTGTAAGAAATATAGAGCTTCTTTGTGAATCCTGTAATCGAAAAAAATCTAATAAAATTTCGTAAAATACAAACAAACCCGAGGGGAGTTACTTCGAGGGAAACAAATGTCTACTGGCTGCATTCGGTTCTAACCGCGAGTGACCAACGTCAATTATAATTCCCCCCTGACGACAATTATTTTTCCCGGTTGATTAAGAATCGATTATTCAAGTCCGACAAAAGGAGGACTGAATGATCACAGACAATCAAGCGAGAAAATTGATGAAGTATTTACAGGAGAAAAGGACGCTGGAGGTCGCAGCCGCCAAGTCCGGAATGGATGATCAAAGTCAAAGGGTCAAAGGGGACTCAAAGGGGACGTTCGTTCCGAACGTGCCTAAAATCCTTCTTGGCCATAGCGTCTGTCTAAGACTTCTAACACCATGTAATACTTCCTGCAACGCACAGGCGACTTGGTCCTAATCAGCAAGCCCTG
>JAYEJI010000099.1:0-3102 GCA_034660515.1 Fidelibacterota bacterium | reverse complement strand
ATTGACCTCAAGAAAAAACTTAAAGAAGCCAAACTGCCTGAAGAAGCAAACATCGCCGCAGATCGTGAAGTAGAGCGCCTCAAGCGCATGTCCAAGCAGTCACCTGAATATAATGTCTCACTCACCTACCTTGAATTATTGGCTGAATTGCCTTGGTCAGTATCAACTGACGACGAGATCGATCTTGCAAATGCCACCAAGATCCTGGATGAAGATCATTATGGCTTGGATAAGATCAAATTGCGTATCCTTGAATACCTTGCAGTTCGCAAATTAAAACTGAAAAGTGATCCCGATTCAGCTGTAAAAGGACCTATTTTATGTTTTGTGGGCCCTCCCGGAACCGGTAAAACTTCTGTAGCCAAATCAATTGCACGAGCCATGGACCGAAAAATACACCGTATGTCTCTGGGCGGTGTACGGGATGAAGCCGAGATCCGCGGTCACCGCCGTACCTATATCGGTGCTATGCCAGGTCGTATTATTCAGGGCATTAAAAAAGCGGGGTCCAATAATCCTGTTTTTATTCTCGATGAGATCGATAAACTCGGTGCCGATTACAAGGGTGATCCTTCAAGTGCACTTTTAGAGGTACTTGATCCCGAACAAAATTACTCTTTCTCGGATCATTATCTTGAGACACCCTTTGATCTGAGTAATGTGATGTTCATTGCAACCGCCAACTGGGCAGAAACCATCCCCGGGCCATTACGAGATCGTATGGAACTTATTGATTTTTCAGGATATACCTTACCGGAAAAAACCCATATTGCCGAGAATTTTCTCATTTCCAAACAAGTTAAAGAACATGGTTTGACCAAGAAAGATATTGCTTTTACAGATGAAGGCATACGTATGATCATACAAGATTACACTCGTGAAGCAGGTGTGCGTGCTCTGGAACGCGAAATTGCTCATGTCTGCCGAAAAGTAGCAAAAGAAAAAGTGGAAATGTCCCGTTTCCGTAAGAAAAATATCCAGGATAAGACCATTAGTAAATATCTCGGAAAACAAAAATATTTCCGTGATCGTGCAGAACGCATGAAACGCGCCGGAATCGCCATCGGACTGGCCTGGACTCAAGTCGGAGGTGACATTCTTTTCATTGAAGCAACGAAAATGCCCGGTGAAGGCAAATTACAACTCACAGGCCAGCTTGGGGATGTGATGAAAGAATCCGCACAAGCTGCTTTAAGTTTTATCCGTTCCAATGCTAAAGAAATGGGTGTTGATGAACGCTTTGATAAGAATTTTGATATTCATATCCATATCCCTGCGGGTGCCGTACCAAAAGATGGTCCTTCTGCCGGTGTGACCTTGCTTTCCTCAGTTGTTTCTGTATTGACCGGTAGAAAAGTCAAGAACGATCTTGCCATGACCGGTGAGATCACCCTTCGTGGTTCAGTACTGCCTGTTGGCGGGATCAAAGAAAAGGTTATAGCCGCACACCGTGCAGGGTTAAAGACTATTATTTTACCAAAACAAAATGAAAAAGACCTGGATGATATTCCGGTTGAAATACGTGATGATCTGACCTTTCATTTTGTGAAGGATATGGCGGATGTGCTTAAAATTGCGTTGGATAATAAATAATGCTTATGCACCCTGGGTTTAAACCCAGGGCTACTGATAATATTCAATTCAATAACACCGGGTTTAAACCCGGTGTTATCTAATCCGGGACTTTGAAAAAATAAAACATATGATACAACTCGTCGACATCTCAGTAAATTTTGGTGCGCAAACTGTATTTGACCATTGTTCACTGGCCATTCCACCCGGAAAACATTTTGGCCTGGTCGGACAGAACGGTTCCGGTAAATCCACCCTCCTGAAAATGATCGCGGGACTTTCTGAACCCACTGAGGGTCAGGTCGTTGTCCCAAAAAGTATGAAAGTGGCTTACCTCCCTCAGGAAATTACATACAATGGTGCCGAAACACTGCTTTTGGAGGAAGTACTGACTGTATTTGAGCATATTTTCAAGCTCGAACAGGAAATGCGATCACTCGAAGAACGCATTTCAGAAGAATCAACAACGGAACTTATGCAAGCCTATGATCAACTTCAAGAGCGATTTCATCAACTTAACGGATATGCGGTTGAAGCCAGAGCGAAAGAGATCCTGACAGGTTTGGGTTTCCAAGAAACGGATTTTGATCGCCCCGTTTCGGAATTTTCCGGTGGTTGGCACATGCGTATCGCCTTGGCAAAGATCCTCTTACAAGAGCCCGATTGCCTTATGCTCGATGAACCTACCAACCATTTGGATATGGAAACTCTGGTTTGGCTGGAAAATCTACTGTCTGCTTATCGCGGGACGTTGATCATGGTTTCACACGATAGATATTTCCTCGATAAACTTATTAACTCCGTGATCGAAGTGGAAAACGGCAAGATCACCTCTTATTCCGGTAATTTCACCGATTATGAGATACAAAAAGAGCAACGCTTTGAGCACGATCTGTCCGTTATGAAAAATCAGCAACGCAAGATAGCACATATGGAGCAATTCGTTGAACGTTTTCGATATAAAGCCACTAAAGCAAAGCAGGTTCAGAGTCGTATAAAGCAATTATCCAAGATCAAAGTCAAAGATATTGATACCCACAATGCAAAAATAAAATTTACTTTTAATAAGCCCGAACGCAGTGGTGATCCGGTGGTCGCGGCGCAAAATCTCGGGTTCGCGTACGATATTGATCCCGTTTTCACCGATTCCAACTTTGAGATCCGCCGTGGCGAAAAAGCCGCTCTGGTTGGACCGAACGGTGCAGGTAAATCTACACTCATGAAACTTATCACAGGTGAATTGATATCCCAGGATGGTAAACTGTCTTTGGGTTACAACTTACAGATAGGCTATTTTGCCCAGCATCATTTAGAACAATTGGACGGAAAAAACACCGTTCTGGATGAGATCTGGAATGCTGCTCCTTTTTTACCCCGGAATGATGTCCGGAGCATGCTTGGCCGTTTTCTTTTTTCCGGTGATGATGTCGAAAAGCCGGTTGCGGTCCTTAGCGGCGGTGAAAAAAGCCGTATGGTGATCATTAAATTATTGCTCTCAAAAGCCAATTTTCTCATTTTAGATGAGCCGAC
>JAYEJI010000098.1:0-3116 GCA_034660515.1 Fidelibacterota bacterium | reverse complement strand
CCGTGTGCTTATTGAGATCAATGAAGATAGGGAAATGGTTATTTATACGAAATAATAAATGCGGATCGATTTAAAATCGTTCCGTACATTTTACTATTAAATTAAAAAGGCCGGATAACCGGCCTTTCTTTATTCAAATACTGTTTAATGGCTTATATAACACCTTGTTCGACCATGGCAGTTGCGACTTTGAGGAAACCGGCGATATTTGCGCCTTTTACATAATCTACATAGCCTTTTTCAACTTCTCCATTTTCAACACATTGTTCATGAATACGGATCATAATGTTATGCAATTCCGTATCCACTTTTTCGCGTGGCCAGGAAAGTCCCATATAATTTTGGGTCATTTCAAGTCCTGAAGTTGCCACACCACCGGCATTTGCGGCTTTGCCCGGTGCATAGAGAGTTTTTGCTTTTTCAAAAACTTCAACCGCTTCGGGAGTTGATGGCATATTAGCACCTTCAGAGATCACAAAACAGCCATTTTTGACGAGTATTTCAGCTTCTTCTTTGTTGATCTCGTTTTGGGTAGCACATGGCAAAGCAACATCACAAGGAACTTCCCAAGGACGTTTACCTTCAACATATTTACATCCGTATTTTTCGGCATATTCTTTAATACGACCGCGATGGACATTCTTAAGTTCCATGATAAATTCCCATTTTTCTTTATCAATACCTTCGGGATCATAGATATAACCTGCAGAATCCGATAAGGTTACCACCTTACCACCCAATTCATTGACCTTTTCGGTTGCATACTGAGCCACATTACCGGAACCGGAAACAGCAACGATTTTACCTTCAAAGCTTTCGCCACGTGTTTTCATCATTTCTTCTGCAAAATAAACTGTACCGTAACCGGTTGCTTCCGGTCTGATCAATGATCCGCCCCAGTTAATACCTTTACCTGTTAATACACCGGTAAATTCATTTTTAATTCGTTTGTACTGGCCAAACATGTAACCGATCTCACGACCACCCACACCAATATCACCGGCAGGAATATCGGTACGGAAACCGATATGACGTTGTACTTCAGTCATAAAGCTTTGGCAGAAACGCATGATCTCATTATCCGTTTTGCCTTTTGGATCGAAATCAGCTCCACCTTTTCCTCCGCCCATAGGCAGAGTTGTGAGTGCATTCTTAAAAATCTGCTCAAATCCGAGAAATTTCAGAATTGACAGATTGACACTGGGATGGAAACGCAGTCCGCCTTTGTACGGACCAATAGAACTGTTGAATTCCACACGATAACCACGGTTTACAAATACTTTACCTTCATCGCTGGTCCAAGGAACACGGAACATTATTACACGATCAGGTTCAACCAGTCGTTCAAGAACATTAGCATCCTGAAAAACCGGGTTTGTCTCGTAAACTTCCCAAACGGAATCAATTACTTCCGTAACAGCCTGCAAAAATTCAGGCTGATCGGGGTTTCTTGCGATAATGAGGTTCATGAATTCACTTTTGCTCATAACCTAACTCCTTTTATTTTTCTGTATGTTTTTCTTAACCTTATTCATTAATCTAAGCTTAAATTTTAAATTACCTCTTGCCTAACCATATTTTTTTCCTCCTAAAAACACAAACAAAGCTTACGAAATCCACTATGATCTCGCTTGATAATCTCCGATCCCGCTTTCGTTTCTACCGGGGTCACATCCCTTCTTGTTTAATGACAAGAGTAATCTCAATTAGTATGTAATTTATAAATATTTTTCACTAAAAGTAAACATGAGTTTTCGCTTTTTTTCATTATTTTTAGGGCTTTGCAGCATTTTTTAAACTGATGAATTATCTATAAAATCGATGATAAATAACAAAGCGAAATAAATAGATAATTCTTTATGATGATTTGTTTTTGTTTTGGTAAAAACAAACAATTTCCATCACAATTCTACTGAAAAGAACATTCGATAATATTGAACAAGTTAAAATATTTTTTTATTCAGATACGCTATCTTTTTCTGCTTCAAATTTTGATATGGAATCCCGCATAAAACCGATCATATCTCTTTCCACTGCTTCCAGGGCTGTTCGTAAGCCATTTTTATAGGCGTAAGCCGTACAACGGCCATGACTTTTTATGACCAGTTTATCAAAACCGAAGATCGGTGCGCCTCCATATTCCTCATAGCTGGCAACCTTCATAACCTTTTTAATACCTCCTGAAAGGAAAAGCAATCCTAATCTCCAGATCAATTTACCCTTCATTGCGATCTTTGCCAGTTTTTTAATGCTTTCAGCAACTCCTTCAACTGACTTCATAGCGATATTTCCTGTCAAACCTTCCGATACAACGACATCGGCTTTTCCATTCGTTATATCATTCCCCTCAACATTACCGATAAAATTTATATCCGGACGAGAAGATAAAAGTTTATGTGCACCCTTCATGGTATCGTTACCTTTATGGCTTTCTGCACCAATATTCAATAACCCTACACTGGGATTATCAAAATTGAACACCTCTCTTAGATAAGTAACACCCATATAGGCATAATGGACCAGATCATCAGGTGAATTACTGATATTTGCACCGACATCCATTACGAGTGAATATGGACTTTTTGTTCTATCCTCTTTCAATGTTGGAAAAACCGTCCCAATAGCAGCACGTTTTACACCTGGAATTCGTTTAATATATAAAGAAGCCGAAAGAATGACAGCTGCCGTACTACCGGCAGAAACCATCGCATCTCCTTTGCCTTCTTTCAATAATCTTGCAGCCAAAAGTACCGAAGCATTTTTTTTCTCTCTGATCGCGGTTTTGGGTGAATCTTCATTCGTGATCATTTCGGGAGTATGAACAATACTGATCTGTTCTTCATTATACGTATGTTTTTCCAGTTCTGCTTTTATCTTCGTTTCATCTCCGACAAGTATGAAATGAGCATTTGATTCGTTAGCCATTTGGCAGGTACCGTCAATTGTAATTCCCGGAGCAAAATCGCCACCCATGGCATCAACAATAATAATTGGTTTTTCTTTAGACATATTTTTCCTTTAATTAATAGTGCCGTATAATCTAATGTATTTTTGTCTTTGATGAAATTATTTTATTTTAGGGATGTTGGGGTTTGTGATTTGGGGTTTGGGGTTTG
>JAYEJI010000097.1:0-3181 GCA_034660515.1 Fidelibacterota bacterium | reverse complement strand
CGCCCCACCCAGTACTTGATGGTGCGGAGTAGATATCGTTAGCTGCAATATATGCAGTTTCATCCGCAACCTGATATTCGCCTCCGGTTTTGCCATAACAGTAGATCTCTTCGTAACCGCTGGTTGAGGTATACGCAGAAGCAATACCCTGATCCCAAGTACCCTCTGTTCCAACTACCTGGTCTTCGTATATAGCTACAAACTGGCGTTGCACAGTACCATCGGGATCGTATTTATAAATCGCAAAGGGGACTTTTTCGGTCAGCACATTGTCATTAATATAACTCCATGCGACTGAAGAATCGCCAAAGACGATCTCAAAATCAGAGCTTCCCCAGGTTTGGAAACGATCAGGTACATTATCAGCAAATTCACCATTCAACTCGCCTGAACGCGAATCCATATAGAACCAGGGAGCGCCTGCTGCTCTGTGCCAAGGTTGTGAACCGTCACCGGCTGCCTGCAGTGAATGCCATAGGTTATTGTCAATAATGTTAGAGCTGCCGTGAGCATCGGGTTGAACGACTTCTGCAATACCATGCGGAGGTCCCATAATTAAAATCTCAACACCGTCAATAATCGGTGAAGCCGTATAAACGCTTGTATCTCTTACAATCGGATTTTTTTCACTTAAAATAACATCATATTGATCTTTCACATTGAACAGCACATCAGAAGAATCCTGCTTGTATTCAAAATCGATCGTATAATCTTCCCCCGTGACAGCAAAAGGATCTATAATCTTTAAAATGACCTCACCAGAACTGTTGCCCGCTGTATGTTGAACCGGGATGTTCCGTTCGCCGACTTCAACATTCAGTTTATTCCCCGGTAATTCTTCCTGAAGTGTGATAACATAAGCAATGAAGCGAGATTCATACATTTTTGCTGCAAGCCGGTCATCACTGATATTTTGATTATAAGCCATTACGGCATAATAGTACGTTTGTCCCTCATACAATGGTTTTTCGTTGATATAGTCCCAATCGATCATCAAATATCGTTGTATCCCCGTATCATCACCGAAAGCGACCGGCACATCTGCGGGTTCATTTTCAAATTCTTCAAGAATTCGCGTATCGTTGATCACTTTGATACCATTGATGACATCAAAAGTTGCAATTCTGACAGATTCATCCTTACCTGCTGTTCCATAAGGTAATTGATAGACATTGTAACCTTCAAATTCATAACCCGAAACAACAAAATCCTCAATTTCAGCCGTTCTTTCCTCATCGGAGCCCCATTCAAGAACAACAGATCTCTCAAATGGCCGGACTGTTACGTTGGGGATCTTCGGCGCCCGGGGGACATTCTCGAATTGACCGTTGTACAATTGCCGAATGACCCTTGAATTTGTTTTTAATTCCGTGATCGATGAAATATTGTCATCACCCACGCCTCCGATCAAAGCCAGAACAACTTCCTGGGTATCCCCGGGGGCGAAATCGAACGGACCTGTATTTACCATGATACGCCGGTCACCCGGAGTGAACCAATTATTTTCGCCGTCAATGTCTCCTGCTCCGGTGACAGGATCACCGGCAAGCGGAAAAAAGGTTGGTGGGTTTGTAACATCATTGCCAATATACCAAGGTGTAGGATTATCAACATTATATGTTCTGTTGTATCCTCGGATTAAATTATAATATATTAGTGACCAGCTTGGGTCACTCAAATCCGGATCAGAAATTGCTGCATATGGGGGGAAAATTGAAAAAGAACTCATAGATAGGTTTTTATAGCCTGTTTTTGGTTTCAAATCAATAAAAGCTATATCACCAATACTTTCCACCAAGGGTCCCTGAAGAAGAACATAGCCCGCTGCAGGAGGTGCCATATCAAACTCATTATAATCTCTATCAGTTGCCTGACCGTTATAGGCATAAGCTAAATTCAACACAGTATCACAACCGCAGTAATCATTACCGTAATAACCAATATCCGGATCCGACCATTGTGAAAAATACATGTCCGTTACGATCGAATTCGATCTGTTGATCAATTTATAAGATTTAAAGATCGACTGTCCTATTCTAACCTGCTCCTGATCATAAGCCCAGATCGTGATTTGAAGCTCTAATCCAATGGGCGGTGATCCCATCATGCCTGTTGTGGCAATTTCATCATAATCATTAACGATAAACCAAATGACCTGATCGGCATGGGCATATCCGGGTTCGTCTATTCCGCAGGTATAAATACCGTCATCATCTTTATCATCAAATGGTGCCCCATGCTCACCCGGCCATTCTTCCCAGTCAAGCTCATATTGATCAATTATTTCCTGGGTCATGGATTCAGTTACTGAAGAAGGATCGATCATATTCAATTCAGCCGCATCCTGAATAAGATCTTCATGAGATAATGATTGATAATCACCTCGAATACGATATAAACGGGCAGAAGGATCACCGGGATCAGCAACTTCGAATGTTCCGTCCTCATAATCTCCACCGGTGATTACCCGTCCCGGAACCGTACCGATATTGTAATTTGCTCCCCCAATTCTTATATGATCCCCTATTCCATCGTCATCCGTATCAAATTTTCCTCCCCACATAAAACCGTCCTGATAGATCGTACCTGCGGTAGACCTAGGATATATTCCGCCACTACTTCCATCCGGATTATGTGCTGATTTGCCATTTGAATAAACCCAGCAAGACCAATTTGAAATATTGGATAATGTTCTATTACCTAATGAAGAACTTAAATTTGTTGATTTACTGAAAAATCCTTCCGGTGCTTTTGCAAGTCCGGATGAAACAAATAAAATGGCGAGAACAAGGATCAACTTCTTCATAAGGGCCTTAGGTCGATTAGTTTAATTTCTTTGATTGTAATATAGTTAATAGCATTGAAAACTGATAGATGTTTTTCAGGGGTTTAGGGGTAGCTTGTTCAACCCCTTCAGGGTTGTAATATTTTGGATAGTTCCTCTATATTGTTGTTCGACCCCTTCAGGGTCTCTATTTGCTTTATCACCATTTACGACCGTTCACTGTTTACCGTTTACGTTTCACGATTTACGTCTTACTTGGTTCTTGACTCTTGTATCTTGAATCTTAAACTTTGATCTTTATACTTTTCTCTTTAATCTTTTTTTTACTCTAGCGAAAGAAAAAACCCCCATCCATCAAATGACAGAAGGGGGTTTTATATAGTTGCTGTAAGTATA
>JAYEJI010000096.1:0-3205 GCA_034660515.1 Fidelibacterota bacterium | reverse complement strand
ACAAGACGAACCCGGTAAAGTAGAACCCCAGACTCCGGAACCTATTAAACCTGTATCAAAACCCAAGGTGACTCAAAGATCGATACCCAAAAAAGAAAAGCCAACCAAAAAAGAAGTCTTTAATAATATACCATATATTTTACCTCCATATGATATTCTAAAACAGGCTCCTGTTTCAACTTCATTCAACGAAGCTGAATTACAGAAAAAAGCTCAACTTTTAACCGAAACTTTACCAAAGTACGGTGTTGAGGGGAAAGTGGTCAGAATATTACCCGGACCGGTCATTACCATGTATGAGGTTGAGCCGGGAGAGGGTGTAAGAGTAAGTAAGATCGCCGGTTTGGAAAATGATATTGCCAGGGTCATGGCGGCAAAACATGTTAGGATCATTGCTCCTATTCCCGGTCGAACTGTTGTGGGTGTCGAGATCCCGAATAATGATCCCGAATTGATACATTTCCATTCAATAGTAGATTCCGATCAATTCAAGAAGAAAGGAAGTTTACTTACTGTAGCTGTCGGTAAAACGGCAGAGGGAGTTCCTTTCACATTTGAATTGGATAAAATGCCTCACCTTTTAGTGGCCGGAACTACCGGTTCAGGTAAATCAGTTTGTATTAATACGATCATTATGTCGATTTTGTATCGAGCGACTCCGGAAGAAGTAAAATTTATACTTATTGACCCCAAGAAGATCGAATTGTCAATTTATAAAGCCCTTGAACCTTACCATTTGATCACATCTGAAGATATTGATGAGTATGTTATTACAAATGCACAGAATGCGATCTATGCATTACGTTCGGCATTGATCGAGATGGAATCACGCTACGATAAGCTTGCATCTATGACCGTTCGAAGTATTTATGAATACAATGCTAAAATGAAAGCTTTGAATGAACCTATCATGCCTTTTATTGTAGTTGTTATTGACGAATTGGCCGATTTGATGGCAAATCCTCAAACACGTTCCGATATTGAATTACCCATACAGAGATTGGCGCAAATGGCACGTGCAGTCGGTGTCCATTTGGTCGTGGCAACCCAACGTCCTTCAGTAGACGTTATTACAGGTTTGATCCGTTCAAACATTCCCGCAAGAATTGCTTTCAATGTAGCTACCAAAATTGATAGTCGTACTATTCTTGATTCAGGTGGCGCTGAAAAACTTCTTGGAAGAGGTGACATGTTATTCCTTCCTCCCGGGAAACCTCAACCTATTCGTATACATAATGCTTATGTCTCTCTTGAAGAGATCGAGAATGTTCTTGCACATATTACGAAACAACCAAGAAATAAGGATGAATTTATTCTTCCTACCGCGATCGTTCCGGAGACTGAAGAAGAAAATACGGGATCAAGTAACGCTAATGGTGGAAATGATTCCCTGTTTGATGAAGCGATGAAATTGGTCATTTTGCATCAACAGGGATCGGCATCATTATTGCAACGCAGATTAAAAGTAGGGTATAGCCGTGCCGGCAGACTGATAGATGAACTTGAAGAAGCCGGGATCGTAGGACCTTCGATGGGATCCAAAGCAAGAGAAGTCAGGGTAGGTCCGGAATATCTTGACCACTTAAGGTCAATGCAAGACGGTTCATTTGATAAGGATGATGAATGAAAAAGATCCAGAATATTCTATACCCATTTAAGAAAGCAGAATTACTCGTAGATTATAATATTCCGAAAACGCCATCAGATGTTACTCTGGTACTTGGACATGGTAAGTACAATGATATGAACACCCCCTTATTTGACCATCTTGCAAAAATCCTTCCGAAAGAGAATGTAAATTTTGTCCGCTTTAACTATCCTTTTACTGAGCACGCAAGAAAGATCATTAATAGAAAAAAATGTAAAATTGCTTTTAAAGCGGTTTTAGAAGATGTTAAAAGTGAACTTCCGGATACAAAGTTCCTATTCATTGGCGGAAAATCGTTAAGTGCGATTATTTCCTCACAAATCAAACATGCTGATGTATTGGGTTATGTATTCCTTACTTATCCTTTGCATTTACCTGTTTTGCGATTCAAATTTACACGGAAAGCTTTATTCCAATTGAAAAAACCAATGATGTTCGTCAGCGGTACGGAAGATAAGTTTGCAGATAGGGAGCTATTGGAATTGTTGATGGGGGCTTTAAATCCTCATGCTCACCTGATGATGATACCGAATACGGGACATTCCTTGGAACTTATGAGTGAAGAAAAACGTACGCAGAAAGAATTATTTAAAGAGATAAGCGATATTCTCTTATGGTTCATGAGTGATGTAATTGAAAAAAGAATGAAGAATTAATCCCTATGTTTCGATTTGCCTATCCAACCATATTATTTTTATTGATCCCGGTTATAGCACTATTTATTAGTGCTTACTTCTATCAGTCAAAAAAAAGACACGCTATAAGAATTGGAACAACAAACTCTCTCAAAGGAAACCATTCAAAATATTATTATAAGATATTAGTTCCTGAAATACTTCTGCTTCTATCAGTTGTATTTTTAGTTATTGCATTGGCTAGACCGCAAGTTGGAAATGTTAATAAGGATATTAAGAAAAACGGTATTGATATTATGCTGGCTCTGGATATCTCAGGATCTATGCAATTAAATGATTTTAAACCAAACCGTCTTGAAGCATCCAAAGCTGTTGCTCGTGATTTTGTTAAAAATAGACATCAGGATCGTATTGGTCTGGTCGTATTTGCCGGCGAATCCTTCCTGCAATGCCCCCTAACGACCGATTATGATATAATCGGGGAATTGATATCTGAGATGGAGATCGTACCGCAATCGTTGGATGGTACAGCAATTGGTCTTGCTATCAGCAATTGCATCAATAGATTGAGAGATACCGAATCTAAAAGTAAAGTGATAATACTGCTTACCGATGGTGAGAACAATGCAGGAGATATTGATCCTATGACAGCTGCGTCATTTGCTTCAGATTTTGATATTAAGATCTATACGATCGGAATGGCCGGAAGCGGAGGGGTAACACAACAAGGATTTTTTACACAACGCATACCACCGCTTAATGATAGATTATTAAACTCAATTTCAGAAGAAACCGGGGGTCGCTTTTACAGAGCGGATTCGGAAGAAAAGCTAAAAGAAATTTGGACGGAGATATCATCTTTAGAGAAGACTGAGATAAATGCAAGGCAATATATGAATTGGGATGAAAAGTATTTCATTTT
>JAYEJI010000095.1:0-3230 GCA_034660515.1 Fidelibacterota bacterium | reverse complement strand
ATATTTTCTTCCGAAACTTGATAATCCCAGTATAAGTTTTTAAAGAAATTTATTGTATTTTTATTAATTTTCATTTGTCCTTGAGGAAGTTCCCTGGGTCACATCTTAATTTTTAATTGTTGAGAATGAATAGTTAAAATATTTAAAATCCTACCTACCTGTTAGTGCAATACTACTTTTTTGGCATGATAAGACTTAAAATCAAAGCAACAAAAATTTTTGCTCCTTTGATTTTTGATTCTTTCATAGCATCTTTTAAAATCCTGATACGACTAATCATTAATCGATTATTGAATAAATCCTTGGCGGCCATGATTTGATATTTACGTTTCAAATGGTCCTCAATATTTAAAAGCGCCCATTCATGCGTCGCTATTTCAACTCTCTTTAATTGTCTTTCAAATTCTATTCTAGGTTTAATCGCCATTTTTTCACGTAAATGCTTAAAAATATCGAAATGAACATAAAGGCGCTCATCTTTGAGAGCTACATCTTGCCCCATACGACCCAACCGATAATTGTAAAATATTCCTGGTATAGAAACCATTTTATTCGTATGCATAAAAACTTCAAACTGAAATGGAAGATCATCAAACCTTGGGAGAGTATGCAGAAAATCGATGCCGTTTCCTTTTAAAAATACAGTGCTATAAATGCGTCGCCAAATTGATGGTATTGAAACCATAATGTCTAGTACATCATCAATGACTTTGCTTGAATAAGGGAATGCTTTGAAACCGACTTCTTCATAAAATGGTTCAATCATATTGTTATCTTTATATACTTTTCGGAATCCACATTCTGCCACCTCGGCATTATTTGTTACGGCTGCTTCAAACAGTTTTTCAAACATCTCTGCATCTACCCAATCATCACTATCGACAAATCCGACAAATTTTCCTCGTGCTTCCGAAAGTCCTTTTGATCTGGCAGCAGCGCAACCGGCATTTTGCTGATGTATTACCCTGATTTCCGGATAAGTTTTGCTCCATTCATCCGCGATACATCCACTGGAATCTGTTGAGCCATCATACACAAGCAAAATTTCTTTACTCTTAATAGTTTGATTTACAAGGCTTTCAATGCATTTAGGTAAATATTTTTCAACATTATATACGGGAACAACTACTGAAACTTCTATATCTTTATTACCATAGCCTGACAGTTGATTTTCTTTTGTGAGATTTTGCCAAAAAAAAGAATTTGCAGATCCTGAAGATAAACGGTACACATCTAATGCGGTTCTATCATGACCGATAAATTCGCCACATAGATGACCAATCTCAAATTCCTGACCAATCTGTTTTAACAATTTCAGGTCGAATGAGACACGCCCCATCTTAATCAAATCAATATATTTTTTTCTTTTATGGCACAAATCCCTTGCTGCTGAAAGCGCTTCATCCAACGATTGGAAGCAGCTAATGTTAGACAGAGAGGATTTTTCTATTGTCTCTTTTAAATTTATAAAAAGATTTTGTCGAGTTTCAACAGTCAAGACATGAATATTTTTACCCAACGATGCAAAATAAATCGGGAATATACCGGAATTTGCATCTATATCTAAAACAATGGAAACTTCAGATGAACAAAATAGCCTATGTGAATAATAATTATTTTCTAAATTCCGGATATCTTCCTCTAACATCCGTTGAGGTGCACTTATAGAGAGCCCATTCAATCGATTGTTATGAGAAAAGATAATAGAATGTGAAGTTAAATCTATAAAGTCTGATGACAAACTATTCTTGTTCATTATACAAGTAAACTAAATTTTTGAAGTATTTTTTATTTTATTTTTCAGATAGTAGTATGATTGAGAAAACAAGGCTCTATAACATCGTTGTTGTATGAGAATAAAAGCAGACCTAAAGATATTTCTTGAACCGACACTATTTTTAAAAAGATATTTTATTTCACCTTTCCTGAGAGCGCATAATAATATCAATTGCAGATCATTCATAAATTTAATTTTAAACATATCTATCCAGTCGCTGGGGATGGATGAGAATTTATGAGATAATTGAGAAAAAAACTTCATCCTATCACTTAAGACTGTTTCTGTCCCACACCAATAGGTCAACCTGATAAGATGGTAAAGAATACTCATTCCTTGTTCAGGAGATATGATTTGATCGGAGGAAGCATTAACCATTTGATCGAAAATTTGTAGAGAGTCAAAGCGTCTTGCACTTTTCTCATCTGTTATCTTCCCTGACCTGTTCACCCTGTACATATAAAATTTAGACCCTAACAATCCAATCTTTTCAGTTCTTAAAATTCCTTTTACATGAACCGGATAATCTTCGAATAATAGACCAACTGGGAAAAATAATTCATTGTCTAACAGATAAGCTCGACGTATCAATTTTGTATTTGCATTGGGTTCAAGCATCAATAATTCGGGGGTTTTAAAGCTGTCTGTAATTAAATTGGGCCGACCATCAAGAATAGAGTCCCATATGTGGGCATCATAAAATTCACTGAATGTAAGGTTGAAACTATTGAAAATCATGGATTTGAATAAGACTAAATCAAGATCATTTTTCACGGCAAAATTGTATGATGTGGTATAAGCATCTGGTGCCATGAAATCGTCAGTATCAAGATAGGCAATATATTCGGAAACCGCAAAAGATATCCCAATATTGCGTGCAGCAGACAACCCCCTGTTTTGTTGATCTATAATAATGGCATTTTTTGATTTACGCTTGCTAAAGTAATTTAGCGCTATGCTAAGACTTTCATCAGTTGATCCATCATTTACAATGATCACTTGTATATTAATATCAATTTGGTTAAAAACAGATTCAAGGCACCTTATGATATAAGGGGCAACATTATACATTGGTAGTATAAGTGAAATATTGTATTTCTGGTCAATATGCGGCTTCGGAAGAAATTGTTTGATATCGGCAGCATTGATGGAGTCAATCTCTTTATCAAATTTTCGATTTTTCGGATAAATAAGTCTAATACTCATATAATATGCCGAGTTGTAATATATAAATTTTATCGTAAGGGCTATTAATCGACTTTTTTGAATCTAATAAAACCGCTTACAAAGCAAATCTGCTGTGTAGGCATCATAGGCTGTGAAGCAGCCGCGTAAGCGAAGATCTTTTTCTTTTTCGTCGACCATCCTGACATCCTCGTTAAGAAGAGAAATGTTGGGATTAAAATAAGGGTCCCCTTTACATAGATTCAGACCCCATCGGGTCCACAGTAAT
>JAYEJI010000094.1:0-3235 GCA_034660515.1 Fidelibacterota bacterium | reverse complement strand
CATACCCCATACCCCATACCCCATACCCCATACCCCATACCCCAGACCCCATACCCCATACCCCCTACCCCATACCCCAAACCTATTCTATCAACGCCAAAACCACATCCCCAACATTCGTACCGCTGTATCCGGTTACGATTAGAGAATCACATTGTTTATGGAAATGGTAGGAATCATGCTTATCAAGGTAATCCTGAATAGACAAATCAAGGGATTCCGCTTTTTTATAAGTATGTGCATTCACAATGGCACCGGCTGCCCCTCCAATACCGTCCATACCATCTGATCCTGCGCTTAAAATGCTTATTTCCGGCATATCTTTAAGTTCTTCAAGGACTGATAGGGCCAACTCCTGAGCTCTCCCGCCTTTTCCGGGATCATCATTAAGAGTAACAGTCGTTTCGCCGCCAAAGATCATACAAGTTGGGCGGGGACCACTGTAATATTTAAGCATATCTGCGATCATTTTACCTGCTTGTTTAGCTTCTCCAAACAGACTTTCCGGAAAAGTCAAAGGACGAATACTCTCATCAAAGCAAATCAATTCAGCTGCTTCGAGCAGATCCATATTACTACCGATCAAATAATGAGGAGTATCATCTTTAAAAGGGATCAATTCATAGTTGATATATAATTTATCAAGATATTCACCTAAAACATCTTTTAGCCTATATTTGAAAATTAACTCCTCAATGTCGTTTACATCAAAACAGGAATGCCAAAATGGTCCTGAGCCTATCACTGAAAAATCATTTCCCATGACATCTGAAAGACCAAAGACATAACTCTTGGCCTTACATCTTTCACCAAGCATTCCATTTTTTACTTGAGATAGTGCGCTGCGAAGTATATTCATCTCATCTATAGTCATACCACTAGATAGAAAGATCTTAGTAATATCTTGAATATCGGTTATTGAAGTTCCTGATATAGGATATTCAAGAAGCGATGATGAGCCGCCGGAAAGAAAATAAATTAATGTATCATTTTCATTCAATGAATCAATAAGGGCAAGCATGCTTTTTCCGGCTCTAAGACTGTTTTCCCCTGGAATGGGATGATCGCCCTTCATAGTCTTTAAGAGGGCATCTGGAGGCTCTAAGGGGGAAATAAAAAGGGTTTCATTGGGCTTTCGCGTTAGATAGGGTAGAATAGCTTTCCCCATGGAGATAGAAGCCTTTCCGGAACCCGCAAGAATTAATTTCCCGGGAGTATCCATATCGATGACAGTATTTTTATAATAAAGGGTATTATCAAATACATGAAGGTATTTATTATACAATGCTTCAGGCTGCACTGCATCAATGATCTTTTGATAAGTATTTTTTAGGAATTCTTTTTCTTTAGAAGACATACTAACCTTACAAGCAAGAGTAAAACAGTTCCGGTTACGATAATGATCGGTCCGGTTGGTAGGTTTGTATAATAGGCAATAAAAAAGCCACTAATAAATATAAAAAGCGACACCAATATAGACATCAGGATGATCATAGGCAAGCGTTTAAAAAGCGGAAGAACAATAAGGGGTGGTATAGTTAAGAGAGCCAGTACAAGAATTATACCAACGGAGCGGATCATGAGCACAACGGCGATGGAAATGAACAGATAAAAGAATAAACGGTAGAGTTTGACCTTTATTCCGTGTAAAGCGGCAAATTCCTTATCAAAAAGATAAACGATGAGCGGTTTGTAAAAAAGAAAAAGAAAAATAAGCAATATGAGATTATAAATTACAATACTCAGGATATCAGGGCGTGTAACCGTTAAGATATCACCAAAAAGGTAAGTGAGGAGATTGGGAGCAAAACCGGGTGTGATCGTGATAAAAATAATTCCCAACGACATACCAAAAGCCCAGAGAACACCGATGAGTGCATTATGTGCCTGTAATTGTTTTTCATTACTGAGTCCGATAATACTGCCTGAAGCCAAAGCGACTGCAAAAGCACCCAAAATGGGATCCAGTCCAAGAAAATAGAACAGCCCTAAACCACCAAAAGATGCGTGAGCAATACCGCCGATCAAAAAGGTATCTCGCTTAATAACAACCAGAGATCCGATAATACCGGCTGTAATACTTAATAATACACCGGTGATCAGAGCATTCTGTACAAATTCATATTGCAGAATACTCATTTATGCTCCTTGAGAACTCTGTGAGGGAGTCCATGGCCAATTAATTCTATTGGACAACCGTAAACTTTTTCCAGTGAGTCTTCCATATGCTCATCCCTGCCATGATAATATAATGTACGGTTCACACAGGCAATGTTCTTCACTTGATCATTAACTACAGATGTATCATGTGTTATCATAACAATAGCGATCTTTTGGTTCAATTGCTTTAATATTTCTGAGAGATTCCCCCTTGACTCGGAATCAATAAAAGTCGTGGGTTCATCCAAGAAGAGAATTTTTGGATTTTGAATAAGTGCTCTTGCCAGTAAAGCACGCTGCAGTTGACCGCCTGATATTTCTGAAATCGAAGAATATGCGATATTATTTAATGAAAAATCTTCAAGCTGTCTTTCTATAAGCTTTTTATCGCCGTTCTTTCGTCTTTTTAAAGGATGATACTCACCTATAAGGCCGGTTTCAATAAAATCATAGACCCGTAATGGCATGCTTTTATCAAAGGTGGTAAATTGAGGTACATAACCGAATTCGGAACGTTTTATTTGATGGTAAATGATCTCGCCTGATCCAGGTTTTAATAATCCCAGCATACATTTAAGTAAAGTTGTTTTACCTCCGCCGTTCGGTCCCATGATCACCAGATAATCTTGCTCAAAGAGAGGCAGAGAGATATCCGTTAGGATCTCCTGTCGTTCATCAAAAGAGAAGTGAAGGTTCTTGACCTCCATCAGTAAATGCTGATTCATTATACCTCAAGTTTATAGTAAAAAGCCCGACTTGTTGTGCCGGGCTTTTATATTTATCCGAGGATCCGGCAGGGGTGAAGCCTGTCCGAATAAGCTATTTTTTCTTATTTTTTTCGTCTTTGTCTTTAAAATGATGTCCCCATATAATAAGAATGGGAGCAGCCACGAACATTGAGGAGTAAGTACCGACGATCACGCCGATCACTATAGCGATCGAAAAACCGAAAAGTACTTGTCCACCAAAAATGGCCAGGATCAAAACAACGACAAAAGTGGTCAATGAAGTAATGATCGTTCTTGACAATGACTGATTTATACTTAGATTGATCACTTCCTGTAACGGCTTGCCT
>JAYEJI010000093.1:0-3237 GCA_034660515.1 Fidelibacterota bacterium | reverse complement strand
TAGTCAACTTCTCACAGTATGCTAGTCCTGCAAGACGTCCTATCCCCCTAAAACCGAGATGCTTATTTCGGTCTTTTGTTGAATCGGCAATACTGGTTAGGAGATTCCAAGAGCTTTTGGCCGGGATACCGGTTGCGTTATCGTAAAACTCAATGTATTTTTTTTCTGGATTAACCGTGATGTTTATTTCACCTTCACGTACATCCTGAAATAATTCCAGCGAAAGGGCTTGATTGATTGCATCTACGGAGTTTTGTACATATTCACGATAAATGACCAAGGGATTGTCATACATTCCCGTTGTCAATATTTCTATTATATTTTTGCCAATAACAACTGGTTCTGTACTCATAACGATTCCTTCTATTTTTCTTGGTAGTAAACAGGTCTGGGGAAACGAATATGCAAGGGTGATTTGAAAACAGGATTTTGAACAATATATTCCCCTTGGCTTAATCGAATCATCATATTTTTATACACAGATGGAATATAGTTGTAATCTTTCTTTGAAACTTCAATAGCATTTGTTCTGCCATATGCGTGAGTTGAGCAGTTTCCTTTTACCCTATCGTGAATCGCACTTTTAAATTGTTCTGCTGAAAATAAGACAATGCCTAACGAGCGCCCCCGCTCTGTAATATCAATAATTTGTCGTAGAATTGGTGAATTTTTAGGTAAGTCTGTTCCGGCATATTTATTAAGCTCATCAATAAAGACAACTATTCTTGAGGGAATACGGTCTTCTTCAACTCCTGGAACCTGGCCTAATTTAAGATTATAAATTGACCGGATCACATCACCAAAGACAAAGGATTGAAGATTTTCATCCAATTTTGCGATATCAACTACATGAATTTCATTTTTTTGTATATTTGCTAATGCTGTACTTAAGCGAACTTCGTTTTTTTCCTTAACGACCCTCCTGGCAAATATCGGATTTTTTATTGATTTTGCAATTACTCTTTTAAATTTACGCCAGCTTTGAACCATAATTTCACTTTGCTTTTTTGCCGACCCTGCTTGGCAATGGTTATTTATCTCATCCCTGAAAACATCCCAATCTCTTATCGCCCCAAAATTAGCTTGTTGAGTTTGAATAAAGTTTATCACTGATTCCATCGTTCCTGTTGGGTCATCAATGTTTGCAAGTAAAAGATCTAAGCTGTCAATATCATCTTCATACGTGTATTTGAATTTAAAACCATTTCCGTCATATATTTGATCATTAACCAATGACTTAGAAGCATAAGTGTTAGAGTAGTCAGGCGTATCGAACGGATAATAATATTTAACATTTTCAAAAGGATTTGGTTCGATTTCTAGCTGTTCATATATTTTTTTATCTTTCGCTGTAAATTGGCTGGATTCTGGCTCTTTGTCCAAAGTAAGTAAATCCCGTCCCTTAACATTGATCACCACAAAAGCCACTGATTCATCTTTGAAAGACGGGTCAGTAGTATCGGTCATCATTTTGTGTTGCATGCCTTTTATCAGGAACATGGCATAGGATGTTTTAGAGGCGAGTCCAGAAATACCGCTAATGTTTAAATGGGCACCTTCAGGGCCGATTAGAAATTGTCCGTTGAAATGCACTGGCAACCTTACTTTTTCATTAGCATCATAAGGGTACATCTGAATATACCCACATGGTAATGCATTTTTCACGTTTGATAATCCAAGAGCCTCACTAATCTCATCTGCGTTTGCCAGACGCACCTTACTGCCATCACGCACAGGTATATAAATTTTTTTGGTGTTACCAACAACCTTAGCTTTTATGTAGTTCATTCCAATCCTTCTGGTTGGAGCTGATGTGTTGACATCACCAAAATCATTTGAAATATAAGAACCCATGTAACCTGGGGTATCAGTAATATGATTTATCTCCTCTACAACTCCATAAGTAAGGGAATCATTGAGGTGTTCAACTACAATGACATCAAAGGGTTCAAGTATGCGATTTGGATTAGTCCAAAAATAAAATTCATCAATTGTAGTTGGGCGGTTTTCTAACGCCGCAATTTTTCCAATAATTTTCATATGACATATTCCTCTATAAAATATTCATAAGAACATGGTCGCTCAGTCGCCTGCTCTTCAGGTTTAATTCTGTCAAATAAATTGGATATAAATGATTGGCCCATCTGAAATCTTTCCCGTAACAAGTTGGATTACGTTCCCAAACAAGATTTGCTGAAATCAAGTCTACTTCTTCGCTGTCAAGACCTTCTTCTATTTCCTTAGAATCTGTCAAGATTCTCTCCGCTTTTACAACCCCATCAAATGGGCTAATTGTGTGTTTTATATCTCGTATTCTGATATACCACGCCGCAATATATACAGAGCCACCTTCACCTCCAGCCCGCTCCGATATAAACTTAAAAACTGGTGTGCGATGATACAAAGGTAGCTTTGCTATTAATGATGCGTTTGATTTCCCTGTGCGATCAACACATTTTTCAGGATTAAACCTTTTAGAAACTCCAACAACGCATTTATAATTACTCTTCAGGCGTGATAAGTCTCTATATGTACCTCTAGTGGATTTCTGATATTCAATTGATCCGTCTTTTATGAGGCGACAATATGGTGTCAATACTCTTTTTTCTTTTACCAGCCAATCAATAAACTCCTTTTCCATATCCAGCATTTCTTCATGAAGTGCTGCAATTGCAAGGTTCGAGTATTCCAGTCCTTCACGCTCAGGATAGGCAATAATTTTGTGAAGTTTAAGCCCTAACCGCTTCAGAGATGACTCAGAATTAATGTTATTTTTTAGCTCATCAAAAAATGGGGAATCGAAATCGCCGCCATCAGGATTTGCTTGAATAGGTATAGCGAGAATGAGTCGATTCTCAGTTCTTAAACTTTTAAAATTATCAGAACTTGCTCTATGACAACACGCAACGCCTATTTGGCCAATTAAAACAGGATAAATTCTTGCGTCATAACGTATGTCGTCAATTTTATATGTTCTGCGTGAACCATCTAGAAAATAGGAAAAAACTGGTGAGTTCAATTGTTTTTGGAACTGTGATAAATTGATGGGGGTAGAATAACGAATTGTTTCCCCATAATCTTTAAATGAAAAATCTTTTTCTGCCTCAAATGCATCAGGTGGTTCATTGTCATCAAAACAATATTTATGAGTAGCGTAACTTTCTCCGAAAGTTTTTTCCGCTAATATATGAAGTGGTTTCAAAAAATGATTGTGGGGCATATTTATTCCCTTAAGCG
>JAYEJI010000092.1:0-13301 GCA_034660515.1 Fidelibacterota bacterium | reverse complement strand
AGAGGGTAGGAGTAAGAGGGTAGGAGTAAGAGGGTAGGAGTAAGAGGGTAGGAGTGTGCGAAATTATAAATTATGAGTGGAAAGAATAAAAAATAAAATCATATGTCATCCTGAACGCAGTGAAGGATCTATTCATGATACAGAAAAAGATATAAACGATGAACTATAAGAGATAAGATAAAAGTAAAAAGAATAAAGTGTAAGAAATGATAAGAAGTTTGTATTCTTCAGTTATCCACCTTCGCCAAGGCTATGGTGGACAGGCCAGTTACCAGTTACTATTGAATAAGATCAATTTGAACAGAAAATTCCGTGCCATCACGATTGATCAAGGCTATAATTGAATCCCCGACCTTTAAATATGAATTGTTTATGATGTTGATCACATCCTGATTTCGCATGACAGTTTGGTTATTTACAGAAAGAATGATATCTCCGATCTGAAGGCCGGCTATTTCACCTGCCTTACCTTCATGAATATCAATAATAATGATTCCATGATCGGTATCCAGATTATAATAATCTATAATGGATTGGGTCAAAGGTTGCCCTGAAATACCGAAATCCCAATTACGGGCGATCTGACCATGATTCTTTAGGTCATATACGATCTGCTGAACACGATTTATTGGAATAGCAAAACCAATACCGATGGAACCGGAGCCTCCCGTACTGCTATTAAAAATAAATGTATTGATCCCGATGAGTTCACCACTCATGTTCACTAAAGCGCCACCACTGTTTCCACTGTTGATACTGGCATCGGTTTGGATCATATCCTGATATACATGTCCGCTTTCCGTTTCCCCGAAATCCATATGGATACTGCTTATAATACCGGCCGTTACAATGGGTTTGTTACTGACGGAAAAAAGTCCGAATGGATTTCCCAATGCGATGACCCACTCTCCAATTATGATCTCATCACTATTTCCCATCTTGATGTAAGGGAGGTTCTCTGCATCTATCTTGAGTAATGCGATATCGGTCAATGCATCTGTTCCGATAACCTCGGCAGGATATCGTGCACCGCCCATGAGTGTAGCATAGACTTCAACGGCATTTTCTCCCAGAACATGAGCATTGGTCACAATATATCCGTCGGATGAGATCAAAACACCGCTACCTAAGCTTTGGATTCGTTTTTTGTAAACATTGTTGGGAAAAAAACGGGAGAAAAAAGGATCACTGAAAAAAGGATTGCTGGTATATTGTTTGATACGTGTGACGTGAATACCGGTAATGGCAGAAGAGGTGTTGAAGATCGTACCGGTAATGGCTGTTTCACGTTCCGTTCGCAAGTTCTCATTGATCTGATCTCGTTCTTGTGGTGTGGATTGATAACTATAGGTACTATCTATAGCCTGAATAGAGTCAATAAGCATATGACGGCGTGTATCTAAATAAAATTGTAAGGAAACAATAAGCAAAATGACCGAAACTATCAGTGCAATTATGCTGATTATATTTTTCTTCATTCTATTTTCCTTCCCAATTTATCTTTTTCTCATAAGCTACATACATTAAAGTTAAACCCTGTGGGGGAGCAGTGACAGCGCCGCTGCTTCTATCTTTACTTTCAAGTATTTTTTTCAGATCATCAACCGATAGTCTGCTTTTTCCAACCTCAACCATGGTCCCGACGAGTGAACGTACCATAGAGTGAAGAAAACGATTACCGTGAATATGATAGATCAAATGATCATCATTTTTCTCCCAATCAGATCGTGTAATAATACATCGTTTATGATCGACTTCAGCTTGTGCAGAACAAAAGGAAGTAAAATCATGTTCTCCGATAAATATTTGAGCGCTCTTTTTCATATTGTTGATATCAAGATCCTGGTATATCTGCCAAACACGGTTTCTATCCAAAGCGGTAGTTCGTGTAGAAATAATATAGCGATATTGCCTTTCTCTTGCGGAAAAACGAGCATGAAAATCATCATCAGTTATCGCAGAATCAATAATTCTGATATCTTTTGGCAGGAGAGTGTTAAGCGCGGCCTTTAAATTAAGATTTTTCAGTTTACGAGGTGGAACAAAATGAACTATTTGATAAGAAGCATGTACACCGGCATCGGTACGTCCGCTTGCATGGGCTCTTATGGGAACCTGATATAACTTAAAAAATGCCTTTTCCAATTCCCCCTGAATACTGGGTTGATCGGGTTGAAGTTGATAACCGGCGTAAGCTGTGCCGTCATATTCAAGATGTAAAATTGATCGTGTCATAATTCTTGATTGTATCCCCGGCTTGTCATGGCAATGGAAAGGTGTTCTGCTCTTTCCAATGAAGATATAATGGTGGGTACGATAAGGGAAGTGTAATAACGAGCCTGTGCAATAAGGTGTTTTGGCCTTTTTATACCCATTATTCGATGTACTTGCTGTAAAGATTGAAATTCATCACTAATTAGACCTACATAACGCATAGCCAGAGTCAAAGGTTGAATGAATTTAACAGGTTTTTTCCCTTCAAGATATGATGTGATGGTAGCTATACTTATCTTTTCACCACTTTTGATCAAGTAAGACATGATGAAGAGTATATTTGCATTTCGTATCGTGAAAAATAGTGCCTTATTCCACAACCCTGCGGTTCTGAAAGCTTGCCAGTAATCAACTTCATTAAAACGAAAAAATAAATGAACAACAAGAGTGAAGATCAACAATACCGACATGCGCAGGAATAATGTAAAAATTGCTTTCCTACTTGAATTTATAATACTTAATAGAATAAATAGGCTCAAGACAATTAATTGTCCGATAAGATCCGGAATTATAAAAACTGAAATAAAAGCCAGTACTGATATAATGATTTGTAAATAGCGTATTGTTTTCTTCATTAAAAATTTAATCCGATCTGCAAATACGCACCTCCGTTTATCGGAGCTGCAAAAGCACTCAACTGCAAGTTCTTTTGATTTAAATATCTAACATTAATTACTGAGGCGATTCTATTGACAAGCATACCGGTAATAACGAATTCACTTGCCAATAAAGTTAATTCTTTTTTTCTAAAAAGAGCTTCATAGGTCATTAGATTATTTTCAGCACCCCATTCCCATTGATAGTCCGTGCTCCAGATATCTTCAGGTGTTCGATTCTCAAGCATTTCTTCTTCATGATCAGCGTAAGACATGAAATTACCCAAATCAGCCCAAAATTCATTATTATTCGGGTAATTTGTAAGTCCTGCATTTAAACTTGCATAAGATATCAGATCCTGGTTCTGAACATATCCTGAATATCTTAAACCGGCAAATCCCAGCCACAAAGCAACTTCGGTCCCAAAAAAGATATATGCTGAATTTGATTTATAGGATAATTCTCCCCATCCGGGTAAAAGGGCACTTTTCAATACAGTATTCTTTGGTGATGCTTCCTGTGCAAAAAGTGAGACAGCGAAGACAGTGAAAATTAAAATGCGGAATGTTCTTTTCATGTATATCCTTTTAAGTTGATCTGGCAAAAAATAATATCGCGGTTACTGCATTTAATAATAGCATCCAGATACTGAATTTAGCAACGGAATTTCTTACGTTCCCTGCGTCTACAGGTTCCGTCAAAAATGAAGCTAATACAAAGGGTGGGTCCTGTCCTGTTTGCAATTGTATTTCGCAGCGGATAGAATCATTATCTTCCAGATAATAGTATAATTCTCCCCGGAAAATTGCATTTGAGGAATCTGCCATCAAGACATAATTGTTGTTTTTAAGAATTTCAGAGATCTCAAATAAATAGGGAGTTTCCATCTTGAAATATACCCCCTTAGAATCCGTGCCATCAGCAAAGAGTAGAAGTGAAGAAAGTAAAATTAAGGCAATTATTTTTTTTGTTTTGGCCATAATGAAACAACTATTCCCATGATCATGATAAATGTCATGGAAAAACCAAATAGATTTCCGGTTTTAGTGTAAGGAGATATATGATCCCCTGCTTTTAGTTTACAATCAAGAATACCGCATTGATATAGCGGTAAACGCTCTTGAATACATCCTTTTTCATCTATGAACAAAGAGATTCCTGCATTAGCGGAACGGATAAGTGGACGTCTTGTCTCTATGGCCCGAATAATGGCGATAGCTGCGTGTTGATGTGGTCCGATGGATCGGCCAAACCATATATCATTAGTTATTAAGATGTTATATTGACTTCCCTTGTTTGCAAATGATCTGACGGTATGAGGGAAAACCGAATCGTAGCATACCATTGGTGTGAACGCTATACTGTCAGCGGTCATTTTCAAGGGCTCGCGAAAATTTCGATGTGTGAAATCACTTTGACCGTATTCCATGTTGTTCAACCAGGAGAATAAACTACCCCCCGGTGTAAATTCACCAAACGCGACCAGGTGAAGCTTATCGTAGACAGCAGGATTAAAAGTATAATTTTCAGGTTCAAATACAAATACGGTATTGGTACTCATATGCCAATTATTTTCGTCTTTGTAATAATAATCCAAAGCACCGGTGATCAGTGTACTGTTCATGTCCTTGGAACATTGATTAAGCAAATGTGTGTAATAAATTGATGAGCGAAGATAGTAGGGGATTGCCGTTTCGGGCCAAACGATCACATCAGGTTCGAAACCGTTATCTATTCGGCTTAGTGAATCCAATTTATTGATAATGGGTAAACGATTGGAGGGGATCCATTTCTCCTTAGCGGGGATATTAGGCTGAACGATCCTGAAATTTAATTCCTTTCCGGAATTTAGATCTGAATTCAACATGATCGCCCCGTAAATAAATGGAAAAAGCAGGATAAGAATTAAAGCCATCAAACGCCTGCGTGAATATGCTTTTATCAGGAAATATAGGAAAAGATTGGTCAGTAGAAGTAAAAAAGTGATCGTGTAGACTCCACCTATATCAGCTATTTGGGCGTAAATTGTATTGTAGGCTTGTGAATGTCCTATACTCAACCAAGGGAACCCAAAAGTTCCGAATGAACGAAGAAATTCAACGCCGGTCCAGATAAAGGGTAGAAAAAGAAAAGCCATTATAGGATATTTCCTCTGGATCATCTTGAAAAGCATGCCGATAACTCCGTAATTCAGTGCAAGAAAAACAGAGGCCAGTAGCATAGATAAAATTGCAAGCCATGGAAATGTACCGGTATTCAAGGCCAACCAATGAATTGATATTATGCAGTAAAATATTCCCCAGATAATACCTGTAAGAAATCCATTCTTGGTTTTCTCTAAAACATATAAAAAGGGGAGGAGTGCAAAAAATGCGGTATAAAATTGATTGAAGGGAGCAAAAGCCAACTCAAGTAATATGGCGGAAAGTAGTAAAAATAAAACATGTTTTATTTTTAGTTTCATTAAGTACTCCGTGAATCCAGATATTCCTGTAACATGATACGGGCAGCCAATTGATCGACCATCCCTTTGTCATCACGAACCTTTATTCCTTGTTGTTGCAGGATACTTTTGGCTTGTAGTGAAGTGTATCGTTCATCCCAGGGGATTATGGGTGTTTTAACATGTGCTTTCAGTGAGTCGATCACTTTATCTACCAACTTTGTTTGATCGGTCTTGTCTCCTGATGTGCCGATTGGATAACCCATGATAATTGTCTCGGGTTCATATTCCCTGCAAAGGGCGATCAGTTGTATGATCCCGTCATCAAAATCGGAAATTCGTAAAGTTTCCAGTGGTGTGGCAATGATTTGAAGAGGGTCTGAGACTGCCAGGCCGATCCGCCGCATTCCATAGTCGATCGCGAGGATCCGCTGCATATTATACCTTAGACTTCACGAGGTTTTGATAAGTATTCTTTTAGGATCTTGCCGGCTTTAAAATGGACTTTTTTCCGTGCGGGAACGTAGATGACCTCATTGGTCTTCGGATTTCTTGCTTGAGGTTTTGCTTTTGAATTCTTGACTTCAAAAACACCGAAATTACGGATCTCGATTCGAACCCGTTTGGCATCGTCATCCATTAATAAGTCTAACATGGCCGCAAATATCTCATCCATGTACTTTTCACATTCATAAATGCGCATTTTGCAACCACCTTTTGTGCGTACGCGTATGTGTTTTGCCACATCTTTTTTCGTGAATGTTTTCTTTTCCATTGATTCCTCCCAGAATTATGTTCTGTCGATAGTCAATACCCCGGGGATATTTTTTAATTTCTTCATAATGCGTTCTGCATGTTTTAAGCTCTCGACCATAACAGCGACCTGTCCCCGGGCCAATTTACCTTCGACCGAGAAATTTATACTTAACATATTTGTATGTTGATCATGAATGATTTGTGAAACATCATAGATCAGATTTGCTCTATCTTCACCTATGACATTAATTCGTGTTACAAAAGTTCTTCCTGCCTTAACATGCCATTTAACGTCAATGAAGCGATCCTTTTCTTCCTCTAGATTGGGAATATTCCGGCAATCATGTCGATGAACTGTAATTCCCCGCCCACGGGTAATAAATCCCATGATTTCATCTCCCGGAATTGGATTGCAGCATTTAGCGAGTTGTACCATCATATTTTCATAACCACTGACGCTGATACCATTAGTTGAACGATATTGTTGTAAAGTGGGAAGAAAACCTTCAGAAGGTTTCTGCTCTTCCACTTTTTGATACAATTCACTGATAATGTTTTTGACTGTCAGATCACCTTTGCCGATCGCTTGGTAAAAAAGATTTGCGGTTTCATAGCCCATATCACGATAACGGGTCTTAGCATCCTTTATCTTTGAGTTGAGCTTGGCTTTACGAAGTTCTTTTTCAAGGATCTCTTCACCAAGCTTCACACTTTGCTCAAATTCATGACGCTGTAACCATTTTCGGATACGGCTTTTAGCACGGTTGGTTGTGACAAATCTCAACCAGTTATAAGAAACATTGTGATTGTTTGAAGTAATGACTTCAATTCTATCGCCGCTTGATAATTGCGAATTCAGGGAAACGATCTTTCCGTTCACTTTTGCACCAATACAGCGGAATCCAACCTCGGTATGGACAGCAAAGGCAAAATCAAGGGCCGTTGAATGAAGCGGAAGTTTGATCAAGTCACCTTTTGGGGTGAATACAAAGATCTCATCATTAAAAAGGTCGATCTTAAGGGTTTCGAGAAATTCTTCATCATCTTTAGTATCGTTTTTCAGTAAATCTACAAGATCTCTCAGCCACTGAATATGGCGGTCAAGTTCATCACTTTCACCCGGTTCTTTGTATTTCCAGTGAGCGGCAATACCCACTTCGGCAGTTTTATCCATTTCATCTGTACGGATCTGGATCTCGATGGGAATACCTTTTGGTCCGATCACGGTTGTATGAACAGATTGATAGCCGTTTGATTTTGGTGTTGCAATAAAATCTCTGAAACGTTCTGTAATAGGGGTGAATTTCTGATGAACGATACCAAGAACCGAATAACAATGAGTAATGGAATTCACTATGATCCGTATAGCCAGAATATCGAATATTTCTTCAAGAGGACGATTTTGACGAAGCATCTTATTGTAAATTGAATTAAAATTCTTTATTCGGCCAAACACTCTGGCTTCAATATTCTCTTCTTCCATATAAGTGTTGATCAACTTAATAAAATCATCAATATCGTGCTGAGATCTTTTCTTTTGAGCTGTAATTCGCTGATTTAATTCTTGATAGATCTTGGGATCCAAATGTTTTAAGGCAAGGTCTTCCATCTCCATCTTGATACGGTACATACCCAGACGGTGTGCCAAGGGAGCGTATACATCACGTGTCTCTAAAGCAATACGTTTTATTTTATTTGAAGGTAAAGCATCCAAAGTACGCATATTATGGAGTCTATCCGCAAATTTGATAATGATCACCCTGATATCATCAGCAACACTTAAGAGCATTTTACGGAAATTTTGTGCCTGTTGCTGCTGTTCGCTCATAAATTTGATACCACCGATCTTAGTGACACCTTTTACGAACTGAACGATCTGTGGTGAAAATTCATTACTGATAACTTCTTCTGAAATATTGGTGTCTTCAAGAACATCGTGTAAAAATCCTGCACAAATGGTTGCCGTATCCATATTTAATTCGGCAAGAATGAGAGCGGTGCTATATAAATGCTGGAAATAGGGTTCACCGGATTGCCGGTATTGATCTTTGTGAGCTTCCTTTGCAAATTTGTAGGCTTTCCACAATAATGGTAGATCAGTCTCAATATTGCTGTTATAGGTCTTTATTTTTTCCAGCAAAACATTGAATTCTTTTGGGAAATATTTTGGTAGCTCAGGTGACATTTATATTAGAAAGCTCCTTCATCAGCCTGCTCGGCATAGGTATCATAGGGCGCATCAAAAAAGCGTACGACCTCACTTTTAAAAGTCAGATTTACAGAGCCGGTTGGACCATTACGATGTTTTGAAATGATCAACTCACCTTTACCTTCATCACCCGGATCTTTAGAATAATAATGCTGGCGATGAACGAACATGACAAGATCGGCATCCTGTTCAAGAGCCCCGGAATCACGAAGGTCCGAGAGCTTGGGCCGGCTGTCTCCTCCTCGCTGCTCAGGGGCACGACTCAACTGCGAAAGAGCTACGACCGGAATATTCATTTCTTTAGCCAGTGCTTTCAGTTGCTGAGAGATCATAGCGACCTCCTGAACCCGGCTGTCATTGGCCCTGACCGTGGCATGGGCGATCTGAAGATAATCGACGAAGATTATATCAAGTTTTCCTATCCGGCTTTTTAAACGTCGTGCACGGGAGCGCATATCCAAAACATTAAGGTTCGGTGTAAAATCAAAATGTATATTCGCATCATTTATCTTGGCAGCTGCCTGGATAAGAAATTGCCATTGGGAAGTGGGTATTTTGCCTCGTCTAAGTTTTTGATGATCGATCCCGCTTTCCATACTCAATAAACGCATGGCAATACCTTCCTGTGCCATTTCAAGCGAGAAAAACCCGACATTTGTTTCATGGTCGAGAGCCATATTTCTCATCATGGATAGAGCCAAAGCGGTTTTACCCATTGATGGACGGCCCGCAATAATAACGAGATCAGAATTCTGAAATCCATTGGTTATATTATCGAATTGCTTAAAACCGGTCGGTATCCCCACCACATCGCCATGGTGTTGAGAAAGATTTTCTATATGTTCAACCGTTGGATGTAAAATATTTTTTATATCGATAAAATCCTGAGATGCACTATTTTCCCGGAGTTGGAAGATCTGCTGTTGAGCTTTATCGAGAATAATATCCGTTTCTTCATTTTCCGAGAAAGCTTGATCGATCATATCATTGGATGTGGAAATGATCGTGCGCAGAATATATTTTTCTTTAACGATATTGGAATAGTACTCAATATTAGCAGCCGTCGGTACACGGTTGATCAGGTCTGCGATCACAGCAGGACCGCCAACATCATCAATAAGTTTCAGTTGTGTGAGTTTTTCTACGACCGTAAGCTGATCAATGGGTTTGAGTTTGTTGTTTAATTCGCTCATTGCCCGGAAGATGAATTTATGAGCATCAAGATAGAAGGAATCCTCATTTAATAATTCCATCGCCCGGCTTGCTGCCATATTGTCCTGCATCATAGATCCCAGTACTGCTTTTTCAGAATCTATAGATTGTGGAGGGATGCGCGTAATATCTTGTTTATCTGCCATAATATCCTCATAAAAAAAAGTTGTCTATTAAGTTAAAAGAGAAAACTTATAAATGAAAGTAAAATACGATTAATAATTGAAAAATATAGGTTTGCGTGTGGATAAATTAGTGGATAAGTGAAATATTTTAGTGGATAAGTTCGGCCTAAGTATTAATTCTTTTTAAATTTGTCCGTTAACTCCAATAATCTCTCTTTTTCTTCTTCTGAAAGAAAACCGTATCCCTTATCGGTGATTTTGGTCAAAAGATCTTCAAGTTCTTTTTCTTCACTTCTGGGTGTATTTTTTGGCGGCTTTTTTGTGAAATCTCTTGTTTTGGAACCCCAATGAAAAGTAACCTTTTTGCGGGGTGCTTTTTTTTGTCTTGATTGATTCCAAAGTAAGAACAGGTAACCAAAGATCATACCGGAGAGGTGAGTGATATGGGCAATGCCATCACCACCGCCGGCGATCGATGCAAAAAGTTCAATTCCGGCAAAGATCATAACGAAATATTTGACTTTAATGGGGATCAGGAAGTTAAGGTAGACTACTCTGTTGGGATACATCAAAGCAAAAGCTAAAAGTAGCCCGTAAATAGCTCCTGAAGCTCCAATAATTGGGATTGGGGATGCCGGTTGAATAATAGCTGAAAATATTCCGGCACCTATGCCTGAAATAAAATAGTATTTCAGGAAAAATTTGGTTCCCCATTGGCGCTCCAGTTCTGTTCCAAACATCCAAAGGGCAAACATATTAAAAAGAACATGTGTAAAGCTACCATGCAGAAACATATAAGTCAGTGGTTGCCAAAGAAAGAAATTCTTTGTAAACAACTCCGGTACAAGTCCACCGTAAACGACCAAGTATTTGTTCAACTGGGGTAGCATTAATCCTAAAAGAAAAATGGCTATATTACTTATGATCAAAACCCGGATCCCGGGAGTAAGTTTTCGACGCATTTGGAAGCGATATTGATTCATGTTTGTCCTTATGTTAGCAGAGAAGCAAAGAAGCAGTCAGCTATCAGCTAAGAAGTTATTATTTCTCGACCCTCGACTTTTTTAAAGTATTTTCCTCAAGACTTCTACAGATTTAAGTGTTCTACAGGTATCAAAACGGGTTGCAAGTGTATTCCAAAGAATGCGATTGATGAGTTCTTTGTCAAGTTTCTTGTCGAAAGCTTTTGGAATATCTTTTGGGCTCAACTTCGGCAATTCTCTGAGTAAAGAAAGTATATCCACTTCAAGTTCCCAGTTAATTGCAAATTCTTCGTGGCAGTCGGGACAACGAATATTTCCCAATTTCGGTAGAAAATATCCCGAACTCATTAATTGATCACATTGATAGCAAAAATCGGTATTCAATGCCAGTCCCTCGATCTCGAGATACCTCAAAAGAAAGTACCAGTGAGCCATCTGTGCCGAAGATCCGTTCTCCATTGAATCAAATACTCCTTCTATCATATTAAATAACAGAGTATTCGCTTCAACTTCCGGTTCTTTATACAAAATTTCCAGAATGATGGAGCCATACAATACGGCTTCGGGACTATTTTTTAAATGAATATAGGACTTAGCATACTCAGCTTGAGAAAGGAATTGATACGGACGGTCCTTTTTTTCATTGAAATGTATATTCAAGAGAGAAAAAGGTTCGATCAAACCTTTGAAAGGTGATTTGGATGTCCTGGCACCCTTTGCGATAAGTATGATCTTACCAAAATCTTTGGAAAAACAATGCAAAATGACAGATGTTTCCCCTTTGGGGTTTACTTTTAAAATAAATGCTTGTGTATTTTGCAACATGGTAAAACCGTTGAGTCGTCGAGTTGTCGAATCGTTGAGTTGTTGTGCTATTGAGTCATTAAGCTGTAAAGAATATAGTATTTAGTCTAAACCCTAAACCTCTAAACTTCTAAACCACTAAACTCTTTTTTAATACGATTTAGCTAAGATCACCTGTTTCGTCGTTTTCCTACCTGTATAAAAACAGGTTCCCTCATCTCCGGATTGTTCAAATGGGATACAGCGAATAGTAGCTTTGGTCTCTTCCTGAATGCGTTTTTCCTCATCGGATGAGCCATCCCAGTAGGCTTTTGCGAAACCACCGTTAGAGGTCGCGGCTATTAATTCATCATAAGAATTAATGTCGGTAGTGTTCTCTTTGCGAAAAGCTTTTCTACCCTCCAGCATCTTGGCTTGAATATCATCCAGCATATTTGAGATACCGTTTAGAAATTCATTTTTGCTCAATACGACTTTTTCTCCGGTGAAGCGCTTAGCACATACAAGATTTCCACCTTTAACATCACGGGGACCTACTTCTATACGCAAAGGAACGCCCTTCATTTCCCAGTCATTGAATTTGAAGCCGGGGGAGAGGGTCTCGCGTATGTCGACATGATAACGAATACCTTGTGATTTTAAGTTCTCTGTAATGCCGTTGATATAGTTCATGACAGCTGTTTTAGCTTCATCATCACGATAAATAGGGACAACAACGACTTGATAGGGGGCAAGCTTGGGCGGCAAGATCAATCCTTTATCATCACCATGGGCCATAATCAGGGCGCCGACCAAACGGGTTGAAACGCCCCATGAAGAAGCATAAACATATTCTTGCTCGTTCTTTTCGTTTTGGAACATCACATCGAAGGCCTTGGCAAAGTTCTGTCCAAGATAATGTGAAGTACCGGACTGCAGGGCCCGTTTGTCAGCCATCATGGCTTCGATAGTGAAACTATCAACCGCACCGGCGAATTTCTCGTTTTCGGTCTTAGTACCGACTATCACCGGCATGGCCATGTAGTTTTCGGCAAAATCGCTATAAATACCGATCATTTTATGTGATTCTTCAATAGCTTCTTCTTTGGTGGCATGTGCGGTATGGCCTTCTTGCCATAGGAATTCGGTTGTGCGCAGGAACATACGGGTACGCATTTCCCATCTGACAACATTAGCCCATTGATTGATCAAGATGGGCAGGTCACGATAAGAATTGATCCATTTTTTATACATATACCAGATAATGGTCTCGGAAGTCGGACGAATGACCAAGGGCTCTTCAAGCTTTTTACCTCCGCCATGGGTTACAACTGCCAGTTCCGGAGCAAAACCTTCAACATGCTCAGCTTCTTTCTTTAAAAAACTTTCGGGGATGAGCATAGGGAAATAAGCATTCACATGTCCGGTTTCTTTGAACATACGATCCAGATTCTCTTTAATATTTTCCCAAATAGCATAACCGTATGGACGGATGACCATAGATCCTTTTACCGGGGAGTAGTCTGCGAGTTCTGCTTTTTGTACTACATCCGTATACCATTTTGCGAAATCTTGTGATTGAGGGGTTACACCTTTGCTCATATTGGTCCTTTCGAGTTCGTTTTGTATTATTCTACAATCGGCTGAATTTATGCGGAAAATGATAAAATTGCAAGATTATACGATGCATATCTCCTGAATTTTCAACTTGTTGAAAGCCTCCGATATGGTTAAGCATAATTTTTAGGGTTATTTTGTTAATGTTGAAAAATTATGACAAACAGTGAAAAAAATGAAAATATTAATTGAAAATGATTGAAAAATTATGCATTCTAATAAGATTTATGAATTTTTGCTTAGCGACTTGACACCTCGACACCTCGACAACTCAACAGCTCAACGACTCAACTTATTGACTC
>JAYEJI010000091.1:0-3240 GCA_034660515.1 Fidelibacterota bacterium | reverse complement strand
TGATGTCCCCATATAATAAGAATGGGAGCAGCCACGAACATTGAGGAGTAAGTACCGACGATCACGCCGATCACTATAGCGATCGAAAAACCAAAAAGTACTTGTCCACCAAAAATGGCCAGGATCAAAACAACGACAAAAGTGGTCAATGAAGTAATGATCGTTCTTGACAATGACTGATTTATACTTAGATTGATCACTTCCTGTAACGGCTTGCCTTTGTGTATCTTGATGTTTTCACGAATACGGTCATAAACAACGATCGTATCATTTAGTGAATAACCTACAATGGTAAGAAAAGCTGCAAGTACCGGCAATGAGAATTCCAATTGGAAGAATGAGAAGAAAGCCAAAGTAATAAGCACATCGTGGATCAAGGCAACCACAGCACCGATAGCGAATTTGAATTCAAATCGAACGGTAATGTAGATAAGGATCAACAAAAGAGCAATACCAACTGCCTTGAGGGAATTATTACGCATTTCGGCACCTATTTTCGGACCGACCTTGTCGATCTGAAGAATGGAATATTCTACTCCGGTCAAAGCTTCTTTTAATAATTCATCTGAATTCTCTGCATCATCTGCTGAGATCGTGATCATATATTCATTTTCGCCTGAACTTTTAATTTCGGGATTTCCGAGATCTTTTTCAGTGAACAGAGTACGAAGTTCTTCGGCTGAGATGTTTTCTTTGAATTCTATCTGCATCTTTGCGCCACCGGCGAAATCAACACCGTAATTCAAGCCCTGAATTAAGAGGGATACAAGCCCTGCAAGGATGATCGCGATTGAAACGATAAATGCTATACGGCGTTTACCGACAATATTATAATTGGGATTTTTAAAAAATTGTAGCACGGTTGTCTCCTATATACTAAGCTTGTTTAAAGGTTTTTTACCGTGTGTGAACGATGTGAAGATCGTCCGTGAGATAAAGTAACCGGATACAAAGTTAAAAACGATACCCCAGAACAATGTGACCGCAAATCCGCGAATTGGACCGGAACCGTATTGCCATAATACCAACGCGGTGATCAAGGTTGTTAAGTTTGCATCCATAATGGTAACGAATGCTCTTGAATAACCATTGTCCACAGCAGAACGGATCGTTTTGCCTTTAAGGTATTCTTCTCGAATACGCTCAAAGATCAATACGTTCGCATCAACCGCCATACCCATGGTCAAAACCAGACCGGCGATACCGGGCAGTGTTAAAGTTGCACGCAGGGCCGCAAGGATGGATAGAACGAAGATAATATTCAATACCAGGGTGGAAATGGCAATAACGCCTGCACCGCGGTAATAGATAATAATAAACAGAGCCACAATGATAAGTCCGATCAGCGTTGAACGAACACCACGATCAATAGAGTCAGCACCCAAAGATGCGCCAACGGTCCGTTCTTCGATAATATCGATAGGAGCGGGGAGGGCACCTGCTTTAAGGACGATCTCTATATCCTGTGCTTCTTGAAGATTGGCGAAACCTTCAATGACCGTACGACCGTTAGGGATCTTGTTCTCGATCCGTGGAGCCATTTTGACTTTATTGTCAAGTACGATCGCGAGGCGCTTATCAATATTTGCGCCGGTTAAGCGAGCCCATGTTTTTGTGCCTTCAGAGTTCATGCGAACATTTACAATGGGTTGACCCATTTGTTCACTTGAAACACTTCCGAGTTCGGCTTTGGCTTCACGAACAGCTTCACCGGTCATACCGGCTTCACGATTTACAAAATAAAGTGAGTAGAATTCAACTTTTCCACCATCCTGAGTATCCAACATACGGGTATGTCCCGAGAAAAGGATTCTCAGATCGTTCGGTAGAACGCGTTTTACTTCAGAATCATTGAGGATCTTATTAACAGCATAATAATTTTCTACTGGAACACCTATATCCCATCCAAGATTTCTCAGGAGAGCAGAGAAAGGTTTTTCGGCGGCGAGTTTTTTATCAACCAGAACTGATGAATCGGCAACGCCGGCGTCATCTTCTGTAATACCCAGAAGTTCACTTACTGAGATCTCTTTATCATCGCTGGTCGTGTTTGAAACAACAGCTGTATCAACTTGTGTGATATTTTCAGGATTAATGCGCTTAACGGCTGCGTCAATGCGATTAATGATATCCTGAGTATATTCGGCGTCTTTTAAAAGAACGAATTCCAGTAATGCAGTATTGTGAATAATATCTTTTGCACGCTGGGGATCATCAATACCCGCCAATTCAACGATAATGCGTTTATTGCCAACCAATTGAATGACCGGTTCGGAAACACCAAATTGATCAACACGGTTTCGGATGATCTCTTCTGCACGAATAACAGCATGTTCAGCTTCTTTATTTAGATTTTCGATCACAGATCTATTATCTGTCTTACGATCTTCGCTGGGGAAGTATCGGCTAAGACGTAAACTGTCTGCATCTGCTGTTTCTAGCATAATGTCAAGATAATCCATCTCAGGATTTTCTGCATAGTCAGTATCTACGTTATCCATGTAATCGTAATAAGCTCTCGACTGATGCTCAGCTATATTTTTAACGAAATCAGGGATATTTACTTCAAGGACAAGATGCATACCACCCTGCAAGTCAAGACCACGCTTGATGATCTTGGATTCAAGGTCGATCAACTTGCCTTCTTCTTCAAGTTCGATTTTTTCTGCGTCACTCAATCGTTCATATTGCAAAGTCGGCACTAAAGAGTAAACCGCCCAAGCTAGCAATACCACGATCAGGATGTAACGCCAAATTAGCTTCCTGGACATACGGGATTGAACCTCCATATTCTGTTGTATATCACCCCTCTGCTTTGGGTGGGATGATGCATTTCATATATAAAGAGCAAAGCTGTGAAATTTAACGGATGAATACCTTAAAACAAAGGAAAAAGTATAAACTCGTGAACCGTAAAATGTGAGACGTAATACGTTAAACCTAAGATGTATGAAGTAAATAATGAATGGTGTAGGGAACAGGCATGCCTGTTCCAGAATAAATTAGAGATATCCGATGTGAACATCAGACCGTAGACACTATCGTTCCCGCAAACCCCAAACCCCAAACCCCAAACCCCAAACCCCAAACCCCAAATCACAAACCCCAACATCTCTAAAATAAAATAATTTCATCAAAGACAAAAATACATTAGATTATACGGCACTATTAATTAAAGGAAAAATATGTCTAAAGAAAAACCAATTATTATTGTTGATGCCATGGGTGGCGATTTTGCTC
>JAYEJI010000090.1:0-3259 GCA_034660515.1 Fidelibacterota bacterium | reverse complement strand
GTTAAAACACGGTATCCAGGAACTGGATAATCACGAGATCATTTTACCTTATCATAAAAAGGATTGGCCGGATCGGGAGAGGCTGGAAGAAAGATATCACGACTTTCAGTCGTAGAGATAAGATATAAGAGATAAACGATGAGAAAACGTGTTAATTTAAGGTCATTAATATTTGATTGATAATCACCAATGTTTTAAAACGAATATATGTGTGATCTGCATCACAAAATATTACAATATTGAATAATCGGTTTTATTTTTCGTATATCTTTCTTACAATCAAGTCGACATATTGAAATATTGATGCTTGTTGAACTGTGTAAAAAAACATTGACAATGAATTTTATAATAGATAACATACACAGTTCAGTGAAAAACTATCTAATAAATAGCGTCTGGGATGAGTCGCCAAGCGTCTCATCGGAAGGTTTATAACCTTACCCCCAGTCGCTTTTTTATTTATGGAGAGAAAAATGAATCTATGTTACTTAGATGAATCAGGAACCTCAGCTGTACCAGGCAATACTTCTCATTTCATTTTAGCTGGTTTGGCCGTTCCAGTGGAATTTTGGAAAAAATGTGATAAGGATATTTCCAAATTAAAGAAAAAATGGAAAATTGAAGGCAATGAAATTCACACTGCCTGGATGTTAAGAAAATATATCGAACAAAAAAGAATTTCAAAATTTGAAAATATGACCTACGATCAAAGACGGGCTGAAGTAAAAAGATTTAGGACAAAAGAATTATATCGCCTACAACGATCTAACAGTAAGCAGTATCATCAGACAAAGAAGAACTATAAACAAACAGAAGCTTATGTACATCTGACTTTTAATGAAAGAAAAAAGGTAATAGAACAGTTTTCAAAAATTATTGGCGGATGGGGTTTTGCCCGACTTTTTGCGGAATGTATTGACAAAACATGGTTTGATCCGAGTATAGCCAAGAAAAATATTGATGCTCAGGCCTTTGAACAGATCGTATCAAGATATGAACATTATTTGCAGTTGATCTCGCAGAATAATGACAGGAAGATCATGGGAATGTTGATCCATGATAATAATCCGACCATTGCACAAAAATTAACAACCCTTATGGTAGATTTTCATCAAAATGGCACCTTGTGGACCAAGATCAAGAATATTATTGAGACGCCTTTATTTGTTGATAGTCAATTAACAAGTATGGTACAAGCGGCTGATATGTGTAGTTATGCTCTACGCAGATATTTTGAGAATAATGAAGATTGGCTTCTGAAAAATATTTTTGATCGTGCTGATAGAAAAGATGACAAAATTGTTGGAGTGCGTCACTTTTCTGATGCTAGTTGTCAGTGTATGATTTGCCAGTCAAGATGAATTAACTTTTATTTATAAGATAACTGTGATATGTTTAATTAACAGTACCCGTGTTGCATCCCATTAGAACTGCTCGCGGGTCCTTTTTATTATGACCGAAAAAACTGGAAATATCACCTTTCACTTATCTAAGTAACCCAGACAATGATACAAAATAACACTAAATTAACCTAGGCAATGATACAAAACAACACTAAATTAACCTAGGCAATGATACAGTAAGGTGTAAAATGAGCATATTTAGAAGATATATTACTTTCCGCTTAGAAGACTGGAAAACACGTAGTAACCGAAAGCCTGTAGTACTTCGTGGGGCTCGTCAGGTTGGAAAAACGACCTTAGTAAAGCAATTTTCTCAAGCTTTTCAAAATACGATCATGTTAAATCTTGAAAAATCAGATGATCTTCGATATTTCGAAGATTTTAAAAATGTAAATACCCTGACAGAATCTTTATTCTTGAAAAACAACTTATCTATGGATGACAAAGACAAAACCTTGTTATTTATTGATGAAATTCAAGAATCACCTCAGGCGATCAATATGCTTAGGTACTTCTATGAGGAGATCCCGGAATTATATGTCATAGCTGCCGGTTCCCTTTTAGAATTTGCTTTGAAAGATATTGAGCAATTTCCCGTGGCTCGGGTTGAGTTCCTTTATCTTCATCCTCTGAATTTTCCGGAATATCTTGAAGCTAAAGGTTTAAGTGAATTATTAAAGAAATTCCAGGAAATACCTGTTCCTAAATCGGCCCACCGATTGTTGCTTGATGAATTCAATCGTTATGTGATCATGGGTGGAATGCCTGAAGTGATTAGTCAATATCTTGACGATGGCAATTTAACAAATTTGCCCGGCATTTATGAAAGCATTTGGACAACATATAAATATGATATTGAAAAATATGCATCTAATTCAACTGAAAAAAATGTGTTAAAACATATCATGGATACAGCTCCACTATCTCTTGATCAAAGAATTAAGTTCAATAATTTTGGAAGGTCCAATTATAAATCCCGTGAAGTGGGTGAAGCAATGCGTCTTTTGGATACGGCAAGGGTTATTAGATTGATATACCCATCTACATCAATAAAACCTCCCATTATTCCCGATCTTCGAAAATCACCGAGATTACAGTTTTTGGATACGGGAATTGTGAACTATACACTGGGAATTCAGGCAGAAATGCTAAAACTTGATGATTTATCTAATGAATATCGTGGTTCAATTATTCCTCACATAATTACCCAGGAATTAATTTCGATGAGTTCACTTAAAGATGAAAAGCCATGTTTTTGGGTTAGAGAAAGTCATAAAACAACTTCAGAAGTTGATTTGTTGATAAAACATAGGAAATTATTAATACCTGTTGAAATCAAATCCGGGAAAACAGGTAAGTTGCGTTCGCTACACCAATTTATTGATGCCAGTGAACATCCTTATGCCATCCGTTTATATGCCGGAAAGTTTTCCATTGACGAACATCAAACACCCTCAGGAACACCATATTATTTAATGAATTTGCCTTATTATTGTGCAACGAAATTGAATGAATATGTTGAATATCTAGTTGAAACAAAGTCATGAAACCAAAATCCATACATTCCCTCATCCTGCGCATTTTCATCGCATCCTTGCTTTTATCAGCTATATATGCACAATCTTCTTTTCTCGACAACTCCCATCTTCGCTGAAGCTTCGATGGGCAAGCGACAACTCGACAATTCGACTCAACACCCCAGGTGTTGCCGGATCGGGAGCGGCTGGAAGAAAGATATCACGACTTTCAGTCGTTCTCGTAACTAGTAACTGGTAACTGGTAACTAGTAACTGGTAACTGGTAACTGGTAACTAGTAACTGGTAATATGTGATCTGGATCACATCCAAAATTTTAC
>JAYEJI010000089.1:0-3287 GCA_034660515.1 Fidelibacterota bacterium | reverse complement strand
GTAAATACCTTACATGTAACGACACGCCATGGCGTGTCGCTACAAAACAAACATTATAATGTAGAGCCACACCATGGTGTGGCTCTTTTGTATTATTGGGAACCGTAGGTTATTTCAACGCCTCTTCCTCATCAAAACTCCGATACGGGCTCAATTGCTTAAAAATAAAATTATGTTCCGAACTGCCGTCCACAAAGGTTTCGGCCAGTATCTTACCCAGTCCCGGTCCCAGCATAAAGCCCTGTCCGCACATACCAATGGCAAGGAGATTATTCTCAATTTCTCGATTGATACCGATAAGCGGGAACCCGTCCGGTGTCATAGGATAAAGACCGCGCCAGGTTCGGCGCACACGAAGATTCCGCAGGCGCGGATAAATATCAATCATGCGCTTAATGACCTGAGGCAGGAATTCCGAGGTGTTGTCGCAATCCAAACCGGATCTAACGGGCAGGGGCGTAATACAAAAAACAACCTGTCCTTCAATATTTTGATAGAAGTAATAATTTTTTGAGGTATCAGCCGGACGAATATCTACGATCATAGGATCGAAAAGATGTTTTACGGGTTGAGTTATACCTGCTTCATGTGAATCCGGGTAAACAGGGAAATCCTGACCGGTCAATAAACCGATCTCTCTGCCATAAGCACCTGCGCAATTGATGACCAAGCCGGCAGAATAACTCTCAGTGGAAGTATGAACCTCCGTGATCCGTTTATTCTCAGTTTTTATTGATGTGACCTCTTCGTTGAAAAAGAAATCGGCACCTGCTTTTTTTGCCAACTGATAATAAGCATCTGCAAGTAGCAGGGGAGAAGCCGAGCCATCCTCCGGTGAAAAGGTTCCACCACGAAGTTCATGCATGTTTATACCGGGAACCAGAGCAGATATCTTTTGAGGGTTTATCCAATCAATATTCAAATTAAAACGCTTTTGGATCTCCAAAAGTGATTTTAAGACTTTTTCATCTTTTTTTATATAAACCGGATAGAGGTAGCCACCCTGTTTCCAATTCACATCGTAGCCATGATCTGTATCCATACTTGAGACCTGGCGAATGCTTTCTTGGCATATAGCGATCTTTGCGGGATCGGAATGGGTTGCACGAATGCCTCCGATAGCGGCTTTATTTTGTCCACGTCCCACCGAAGCTTCTTTTTCGATCACAGCAACGGAAACACCTTTATTGGCAAAATAATAAGCGGTGGGGAATCCGACAGAACCGGCACCGATGATCAGAATATCATAGGTCTTCATTTGTCTCTCCCACTGCTTTTGCTTTCATTGATCAGGCTGTGCATCGGGATCTCAACCGATAAAGGCCTGTCTGTGGATGGCGTGACCTCGTCAAAGGGAACATTCAATTCCTTAAATATTCTTGGCAATAACAATGAACAATTTTTACCGCCACATGAACCCATGCCAACACGGATGTTCTTCAATTGATTAATATCACGGACTTCATGTTCAACGATAAAATCCTTGACCTCTTTGATATTGACCATTTCACAACTGCAGACAATGGCTTCATCAGGTAAATAGGAATAAGAAGCTTCAGGCAATGAACGGATCATCGATCCTTCCTGAACACGAACCCCGGCAATATCCTGTGCGTGTTTAAGACTTACTTCCATTGTGAGCAGGGTCGTAAGCGTTTTTTTATCAAAACGGATCCTTTTGACTTGTCCGTTCTCAAGAAAACTCCCATCCATATCGGTTAAGGGCAGTTCATCACCTACTTCAAAATCAACAAGAAATTCGTATGGGAGCACGACTTCTGCGTGATCATCATCGGTCTTTCTCGCAAGACTGATAGCCAGTCCGGGACAAATTGTCACACACTTCATACATCCTGTACATCCGCCCGTATATTCGGGAATATCCATGATATTGCCCTTACGCGGATTTAGGGAAATAGCATTTACAGGACAAATGGTTTCACAGGGATTACAGGGGATCTCCTGAACACAATGTATGACCGGTTGAAACCGCTCGGTCAAGATGATCTTTTTCTTGGGATAGATCTCACCGGGATGACTTTTTAATATCTCGGCTTTTTTATAATAACTTTCATCGATCTCAATATTTTTTCCCAGCTTCTTGGCGAGGGTCAGTCCGGCGATCCTGCCTCCGAACATGGCGGAAGAGGCTTCCGCGATCTCATCGGCATCACCGGTTTTTACGACCGGAAAATCAAAGGCGTTCGCCATATCATAGAAAGCATCAATGGATGCCAGTCCGACAGCAACCAGAAGAGTATCCACTTCAAAAGTTTTTGCTGTAGAGAGAATGGGCCGCCACTGTTCATCAACTTCCGCAATGGTAACCTTATTGATCTTATCTTCCCCCTCAGCATGCAGGATAGTATGTTTCATATAAAGTGGAACACCCATGCGTTGGATCTTATCGGCATGGACTTTATAGCCACCGACTTCGGGGAGGATATCACAAATACCTTTGACCGTGATCCCGGCTTGTAAGGCATGATAAGCGGCGATCAGCCCGACATTACCGCTTCCCACAATAAATATTTCATCTGAAGAACGGATCAGGTCACGGTTAACTAAAGTTTGAAAAGCTCCCGCACCGTATACGCCGGGTAAATGGTTACCGGGAAAGATCAATGAGCGCTCACGTGCACCGGCTGATATAATAAGTCCTTTAAAAGAAACAATCTCGTAGTTCTTGTTATTGACGAATAATCCCGCTTTGCTGTCCTTATAAATTCCTGCTACCATCGTATCGGTCATCACAGTGATATTCTCATGCTCTCTTACTTGTTTTTCAAGTATCACAGCTATCTCATGTCCGCGGGTTCCGGCATAACAATCGGCTTTTGATCCAAAGAATTTGTGAGTCTGCAAAAGAAGCTTTCCGCCAAGATGTGCTTTATCATCCACAATGATCACCTTAAAACCGGCATCGGCCAGTTCAAGCGCCGCAGTCAAGCCCGAGGGGCCGCCACCAATGACCAATACGTCACATTGATGTTGAATATCCCTACTTTCTCCCGGAGCATTATCAGCTTCAGGGAGCTCAGGAAGGCCTTCAAGCCTGCGGACATTCATGTTTTCTTCAAGGGGAGTAATGCAAGATTTCATGGGAAAGCCGTTTATCAAAACCGTACAGTGCGAACATTGCCCATTGGCACAGAAAATACCCTGTGCGGCATCATTCTTGTGATGTAAAGAGAAGATCTGTATCCCATTCGCTATTAATGCAGACGAAACAGGATCGCCTTCTATGCCCTGATATTTTTGTCCGTTATAGAAAAATGCCACATGTT
>JAYEJI010000088.1:0-3315 GCA_034660515.1 Fidelibacterota bacterium | reverse complement strand
GGGGCCGGTCGCGCTCTCAAGGATACCGCCGACCTTGAATTGTTTCCCGTTGACCGAGCCATCCTTATTGGTGGCTACAACAACGATCATATCACCTATTTTAACTTTCATTCCTTTCGCGAGTAGTTCGGGAACAAGTATTTCTCCCTTTGTTATACCCTTTTTACCCTCCATTATTCTTTCCGGAAAGAGCGGCACGGTTTTTATCTCTTCTTCGGGATAGACACCGTTAAGTCTTACATTCGCGGTCTCAACAAAATTACTGAACATTCCTCCGAACTTTATCCTCATCGAATATGCTTCTATCTCAGGAACATCATTTATAGCTTTTTCCACTTTTCTTACAGCTTGCGTTCCCATGTTCTTTGTTAGAGGCAGTGTATCTATTGATGCCACATAACCCTTTTGGTGAATCTGTATATGCCCGAGAAAAGAATCAGTAATCTGGCTGACCATCATGTGCTTAAACGAACCCGACAGGGCTATAAATACAAGCACAAAAACAACCCCCATGGTAATTAGTGAAGCCGTAAGAAAGGTCCTTCTTTTGTATCTCATGAGATTTCTTACGGCAATTCTCATTAGGTTAAACATGACGGGCTCCTCCTTTAGCACTTTTTCCGGCAAGTTTACCGTCTTCCAATGTATAGATGATTTCAGCCTCTCCAACAACCTTCTGATCATGGGTTGAAAAAATGAAGCTTGTTCCTGACTCATCTTTCATCTTCTTCATGATATTTATTACCATATACGCGGTCTTGTGATCAAGATTCGCGGTCGGTTCATCAGCCAGAACCAGCTTTGGCCTGGTGACCAGAGCCCTTGCTACCGCTGCTCTCTGTTTCTGTCCACCTGAAATCTGGCCCGGATATTTATCCTTCTGTTCGATCATTCCCACTGAATCAAGCAGAGATAAGACCCGGCCCTGCCTTTCACCCGCAGGAGTATTTTGAACCATGAGAAGCGGATACTCTACATTCTCATATACAGTAAGTACGGGAATAAGATTAAAATCCTGAAATATAAATCCAATGTTTTTGCCTCTAAAATCAGCGGCGGACTTTCCCCCAAGCTGAGAGACATCTGTTCCTGACATCCTCAATACTCCTGATGTAGGCGTATCAAGGCATCCGATAAGATTCAGCAGTGTCGTTTTCCCGCTTCCCGAAGGGCCCACAAAAGATATGAACGATGCCGGGCCTATTACAAAACTTAAATCTTTGAGCGCGTCAATCGTTATTTCGCCGCTTATATATTGTTTTGATAAATTTTCTGCTTCTATTAAACTCATTTTATCTCCTATTATTAGCCGGTATTGTAGCATAGTGGAGGGTGGGATACAACGGTTAGGAAACAATTAAAAACGATAATTTCATATTGAAAAATGCGGACGATTGTTAATGTTTTTCCGTTTTAATATCATAATTTCCCTTTGACACAATCATAAAAATTATCCAAAATAAAATAAAGGATGATATCATAACTATGAAAATATATGCCGCTATACCGGTAATGGACGAGCCGGAGTGGTTGTTTCGGTGCCTTGATGCGCTGTCCGCGCAGGACTATACGTGTTTCGAGGCCTGGATATGCGTAAATCAGCCCGAAGAATGGCGGAACAACCCCGACAAACAGCAGTCCTGCAGTAACAACCGGCAAACTTTGAAAAAACTAAACGGCTATAATGCTGTTACCCTGAATATTATTGATAAAAGCAGTTCGGGTTGTGGATGGACCTGCCGTGCCAGCGGCGTAGGCCATGCAAGAAAAACAATCATGGATACAATATGCAGAAAAGCTGAAGATAATGATATTATTGTAAGTCTGGACGCAGACACATTGACGGAAAAAGGATATTGTTCTTCACTTGCTAAATCTTTTGGCAGCAATGGCAGTATCGCGGGAATTTCAGTTCCATATTTTCATAATTTGGTATCCGATGAAAAAATCAACCGGTTAATCCTGCGCTATGAGATATACTTAAGATATTACGCAATCAATCTGTGGAGAATAGGTTCCCCATACGCCCCAACAGCAATTGGTTCCGCTATGGCTTTTCCGGTATGGGCATACCGCCGTGTTGGCGGAATGCCCCCGCGTAGAAGCGGTGAAGATTTTTATTTTCTCCAGAAACTTCAGAAAATGGGCACTATCCTTTCCTGGATCCCTGAAAGGGTGTATCCTGCCGCGCGTTTTTCTAAACGCGTTTTATTCGGAACAGGCATCGCTCTTCACAAAGCCAGTCAGAAAGGATGGGGAGCTTATCCCATTTTTTCTCCGGATTTATTCGATAATATCGGAAAGACAATCGCGCTTTTTCCACAACTTTTCAAAAAAAATATTGAAACACCAATTTCTCCTTTTTTAAGGGAAAAATTCCACACCGATGATCCGTGGGATCCTTTGCGTAAAAACCACCGTAACATTGAACAGTTTGTCCGGGCGTGCCACGAACGGTTCGACGGCCTGAGAATCTTCCAGTACCTGCGTTCAAATAATTCGGGAAAAACCTGCACAGAAGAAGAATCTCTGTTAACATACCTTAAAAAGCACCATGGTAACTATATCCAGCGCGAAACCGGCGGAGAAATTGTAAAAAAACTTCTTTTTCCCGATATAAATAAATCCTGGAGTTTTGAGAACTCAGATATCCGGCAGATTGACGCTGTGCGGTGTATTTTCGCCGAAATCGAAAATTCATACCGCTGTCAACATTCAAAAAAGCTAAAAGATAATTATGAGAAAAGCTCAAAATAAAATCGATATGCTGTGTATTCTGGGCCCGACGGCAATTGGAAAAACACACCTGGCAGTTAGACTGGCAAAAATCCTTGACTCTGAAATTATCAGCGCCGACTCCCGTCAAGTCTACAGGGATATGGACATTGGAACAGGTAAAGACCTGGATGAATATTGCATTAATGGGGGAAAAATTCCTTACCACCTGATAAATATAGTTGATGCTGGATATGAATTTAATGTGTTTGAATATCAGCAGGCTTTCCTGAAGGCTTATCAGGAAATAAAAAAAAGAAAGAAGCTGCCTATTCTCTGCGGCGGGACAGGGCTGTATATTAACGCGGTGTTAAGCGGATACAAGCTTGTTAAAGTTCCCAAAGATAATAAACTCCGTGATGAATTACGAGATAAAACAGATAAAGAGCTTATTGTCCGGCTATCCGGCTTACAGCCGCTGCATAATACAACTGACACTCTGAACAGAGACCGCCTGATACGAGCTATAGAAATAGTCGAATATTCCGGGGAACCGGAAATTAATAAATTCCCCTGTATTGAAACCAGAACTTATGGACT
>JAYEJI010000087.1:0-3342 GCA_034660515.1 Fidelibacterota bacterium | reverse complement strand
GCTCCGCCGGCTTTTGCCAATACCGAAGTAATAGCTGCTGTCAGAGTTGTCTTACCATGATCTACGTGTCCGATCGTTCCTACGTTCACGTGTGGTTTCGTACGTTCATATTTTACTTTAGCCATGTGAAATACTCCTTTGTTTCACTTAATTTACTTTTTCCGCAATACTTGCGGGAGCAGGTGCATAATGATCAAATTGCATTGTGAACACTGCTCGTCCCTGGGTGATTGACCTCAAGTCTGTTGCGTATCCGAACATCCCGGCTAAAGGCATGTCGGCATTTAAGACCTGAGCGTCATTACGTGGGATCATTCCTTTAATCTGACCCCTCCTCGATGTGAGGTCACCCATGACATCTCCTAAATATTCATCCGGAGTTACAACTTCCAATGACATGATCGGTTCAAGCAAGATCGCATCCGCTTGACGAACAGCCTTTTGGAAGGCAATACTTCCGGCGACTCGAAACGCCATTTCCGATGAATCCACCGGATGGTGGTTACCGTCAACAAGCGTAACTTTTATATCTTCCATCGGATATCCTTTAAGGACACCGGTTTTACAAGCATCTTTAATTCCTCGCTCTACAGCAGGAATAAATTCTCTGGGAATCGCGCCGCCAGTGATCTTATTGATAAAGACAAAACCTTCGCCTTTACCGGAGGGTTCAATATTGATCTTAACGCGAGCATATTGACCTTTACCACCGGTTTGTTTTTTGAAGATCTCATCAATAGTTGCGGCTTTGGTGATCGTTTCTTTATAAGCAACTTGTGGTTTACCCACATGAGCCTGCACTTTGAATTCACGACGCAAACGGTCAACAATAATATCCAAATGCAGTTCACCCATCCCCCAGATGATCGTTTGTCCCGTAGCTTCTTCATATCTGATCTGGAAAGTCGGATCTTCATCAGCCAGTTTGATCAAACCTTCGGTTAAGGCATCTTGATCAGCTTTTGAAGCCGGTTCAATGGAAACATTAATAACCGGATTCGGAAAATCCATTTCTTCCAGAACGATCTGGTGTTTTTCGTCACAAAGTGTCTGCCCGGTACGTGTTTTCTTTAAACCGACGACAGCAATGATCTCACCGGCGTATGCAATTTTGATATCTTCACGTTTGTTGGCATGCATTTTCAATATGCGGCCAAAACGTTCGCGTTTACCGGTCTCGGAGTTCATCATATATTGGCCTGCCAATACCGTTCCACTGTAAATACGCAGATAGGTCAAACGGCCAACATAGGGATCGGTCATGATCTTGAATGCAAGAGCACTAAAGGGCTCATCCGGGTTGGGAGTGCGAATTTCTTCTTTTCCGCTACGCGGAGCTTTTCCGTGTACATTCGGTACATCAAGCGGCGACGGAAGGTAATCAATAACTGCATTCAGCAGTTCCTGGATACCTTTATTCTTGAAAGCCGAACCGGCAAGTACGGGGACAATATCGCCCTTGATCGTACCCATACGGATAGCCGCTTTCAGTTCATTTTCCGTCAACTCTTCTCCTTCGAGATATTTTTCTAAAAGCGTATCATCATACGAAGCGATCTCTTCGACGAGATGATAGCGATATTCTTCAACTTTTTCAGCCATATCTTTGGGAATAGGACCAAATTCGAATTCCTGACCCAGCGTTTCTTCCTTATAGAGGATGGAACGGTTATTGATCAGATCAATAATTCCGGTAAACATATCTCCGGAACCGATGGGAATAAATACAGGAAGCGGATTGGCACCGAGACGTTTCCGCATCATATCCAATACATTATAAAAATCGGCACCTGCTCTGTCCATCTTGTTAACAAAAGCAATACGTGGTACTTCATAGGTGTTCGCTTGTTTCCAAACGGTCTCGGACTGAGGTTCTACCCCACCTACAGCGCAGAAAAGCGCTACAGCACCATCGAGAACCCGAAGAGAGCGCTCAACTTCCGCTGTAAAATCAACATGGCCCGGCGTATCAATAATATTGATCCGGTTCTTACCCCATGAACATGTGGTGGAAGCAGAAGTAATGGTTATACCTCTTTCCTTCTCTTGTTCCATCCAATCCATGATCGCAGTACCTTCATGAACCTCACCAATACGATGAGATATTCCGGTATAATACAGAATACGCTCAGTTGTTGTCGTTTTACCGGCATCAATATGAGCCATAATTCCGATATTCCGCAATTTAGATAAATCTAAAGCCACGTATTACGCCTTTTCCTTAAGGGCTAACGACTGAAGTGGGCAAATGCCTTATTTGCTTCAGCCATTCTGTGCGTATCTTCTTTTTTCTTAATTGACGAACCTTCTCCTTTGGAGGCGGCCATCAATTCTGATGCTAACTTATTAGCCATCGCGTTACCTGAGCGGGCACTGGAATAATTAATAATCCAACGCATAGCAAGTGCATAGCGTCGGTCACGACGAACTTCAATGGGGACCTGATAGGTTGCACCACCGATTCGTTTGGATTTAACTTCCAAAACCGGGGCTACATTATCCAGAGCTTTCTGGAAAATGTCCAGGCCTTTTCCACCTGTTTGTTCATTAAGTGAATCAATTGCGCCATACATAATCTTCTCGGCAACACCCTTTTTACCCTCTTCCATCAGGTTGTTGATGAATTTAGTAACAACTTTTGAGTTGTACTTAGGGTCCGGTAATACGTCGCGTTTGGGTGGCTTATTCCTTCTTGACATAGATAATTCTCCGCTTTAAGATTTCGGCCGCTTAGTGCCGTAACGTGATCTACTTTGTCGCCTACCTTCCACACCGGCAGTATCCAGTGTGCCTCGAATGATATGGTAGCGAACGCCCGGAAGGTCCTTTACACGACCACCTTCGATAAGCACAATTGAGTGCTCTTGGAGGTTGTGACCTTCACCCGGTATGTATGCCGTAACTTCCGTGCCTGTTGTCAAGCGAACACGCGCAACTTTACGCAACGCTGAGTTCGGTTTTTTCGGCGTCGTTGTATAGACGCGTGTACAAACACCGCGTTTCTGCGGATTTGCATTCAAGGCTGGTACCTTGTTCTTCTTTGTGATCTTTTTTCTACCTTGTCGTACTAACTGATTGATCGTTGGCATATATGTGTTTCTCCAATTTTCACAAAAGCTCAGAAAGATAATGTTTGTAACACTTCTATGCAAGCTTTTGTTTGATTTTTTGTAAGCAAAAAAGCGGGAAAGCAAATAAGCTGAGAAGCTAAGATTTTGGCAGTTAATTTGATTGGATTTTGACAGAATATTTTTTAGACGGAACGAGCTGGATGATGGATTATGAATGCCTGCCAAACCGTAGCTCAGAATGGGCGAAGGCTGGATGGGTGATGGATATTGA
>JAYEJI010000086.1:0-3351 GCA_034660515.1 Fidelibacterota bacterium | reverse complement strand
TTAATTTTACAGGCATACTTGGATTCCATATGAAATCTCGGTTACAAGCCTAGTTTGTGCTATACTTACGTAATGTTAAAAAATGTAATTGCGCCAATTCAAGCATGGTTTCTTTCTCAAGGGAGATGTGTTGGTTGCGGAAAACCGCTCACGGACGGGAAAAGAGAAAAACAAAGGGATGCAACAGAAAAAGTAACCTGTGAGTGTGGAAGAATTTTTATTTATAACTCCAAAACCAAGAAATATAGACGTGCCCTTCTTGAAGAAGTATAAGATTTGTAGATGAAGCGTTTCATAATCCCAACATTATTAATCACTTTTCTTATTTTTGGCGGGATTTTTTGGTGGAATCAAAACAACAAACCAGTATCAACAAATGAGAGTTTGCAAAGTTTCATAATTCCTAAGGGATATTCTGCTTCTCAAATTGGGAATAAATTAGAGGACCAAAATCTTATTAATAGTGCTCTTGCTTTCAAGTTTTATGCTCAGGTAACGAGCAAGTCTAAGAAAATTCAAGCAGGGGAATATCTATTGTCTCCAAGTTTTTCTTTATTTAAAGTTGTTAATCAATTAACAAGTGGACCCGTTGAAGAATGGGTGACTATTCCTGAGGGACTCAGACGGGAGGAGGTTGTTGAAAAATATATTAGTGTTTTGAAAAGAAATGAGGCAGATGCGGAGGTTTTTAGACAAGACTTTTTGGCAATTACTGTAAACAAGGAAGGTTTTCTTTTCCCTGACACCTATCTTTTCCCCAAAGACATCACCCCAAAACAGATTATCACCGCAATGGTTAATCAGTTTCGGACGACATTTCGTGATGAATGGGAAATACAGGCAAAGACGCTTGGTTTCACTATGCACGAAATCATCACCCTTGCCTCTATCATCGAAAAAGAAACCGGCGTGGCTTCAGAACGGCCCGTCATTGCATCGGTTTTTCACAATCGTTTAAAAAAAAACATGCGTCTTGAAAGTGATCCAACAGTCATCTATGGCATAAAAGACTTTAACGGCAATATTACGAAAAAGGATTTACAGCGGCTAACACCATACAATACATACATGGTTTCCGGCCTGCCGCCCGGTCCGATTGCAAACCCTGGGGCTGAATCCATTAAAGCTGCGCTTTTTCCTGCCAAAACAAACTATTTATATTTTGTGGCAAAATTCAATAAAACCCATCAGTTTTCTTCAACCCTGACAGACCATAATCGCGCGGTGAGGAAGTATCAACTGAAAAGGTAAAAGTTCAAAGCTGAAAGCTCAAAGGTGAAAGGCAGAAGATAAATGAAGACGGTTTTTACCCTACCTCATTCAGATTGACTCCTATCTCTTTCAGCTTTGAGTTTTGACCTTTCAGCTTTCACCTTTGAGCTTTCAGCCTCCCTTCTTTACCCGTGAATATACATCCATGGAAAAATCCCCTGCCGGTCTGCCGGGATCTTTTAAATAATAATAACCGGCAGCGGCAATCATGGCCGCATTGTCACCGCATAATTTAATTGAAGGTGTAAAAATCGTTATCCCTTCCCTTTTAGCAGACTTTCTGATCTGATCCCTGAGCCGCTGGTTTGCTGCAACACCGCCAACCAAAATGACATGGCGGCAATTTTTTTCCATTGCAGCCCGTATCGCCTTATAAACGAGCACATCAACCACCGACTCCTGAAACGCTGCGGCAATATCTGCGATCTGATCCTGATATTCATCACTGTGGGTCTGGATATAACGATTTACCGCAGACTTCAATCCGCTGAAACTGAAATCAAATTCTTTTTTATCAAGAAACGGACGGGGAAATTTAATTGCGCTTGGTTGTCCTTTTTCTGCCAGTTCCGAAATGATCATGCCCCCAGGGTAGCCCAAGCCAAGCATTTTGGCGACTTTATCAAATGCTTCCCCTGCCGCATCGTCTCGTGTCCGGCCCATACATTCGGCATGAAGATGAGAAGTTACATGGTAAATACTAGTGTGCCCACCGGATGCCAGGAGTGCGATAAACGGAAATTCAGGTGAAGGGGATTCTAAAAATACGGAATTGATATGGCCTTTAAGATGATCAACACCTATCCAAGGAATATCTAATGCAAAAGCATACGCTTTTGCAAAACAAAAGCCCACAAGCAGCGCGCCAACAAGTCCCGGACCCTGGGTAACAGCCACCGCATCCACCTGGGCTTCATCAATACCGGCTTTGCTAAGAGATTCGCGGACAACAGGAACAATGCTCTCCATGTGCTTTCGGGATGCAAGCTCAGGAACAACGCCGCCATAGGGATGGTGTAAATCAACCTGGGATGACACGATCGATGATAATATATTTACGCCATCTTCAACAACCGCAGCAGCAGTTTCATCGCAAGAGCTTTCTATGCCGAGAATTTTCATGCAAAATTCAGGTTATATCCACTTAACCCGCCCATCTGCGGACTTCTTTTTTTGAACAACTTCACCAATCACATAGGCTTTTTCATTCATCCCAGCCACGCGTTCAACAACGTCCTGGGCGGCATCTTCGGGCACCACGGCGATTAGGCCGATACCATTGTTAAATGTTCGCCACATTTCAGAATCTTTGACATTGCCGGCGTCCTTCAGATATTTAAAAACCGGCGGTATTTTCCAGGCTCCTCTTTGGATTTCAACGTTGCCGGCCCCAGGCAATATTCTGGCAATATTCTCTTCAATGCCGCCCCCTGTGATATGCGCCAGCCCATGAACCGGGAAGTCTTTTATCAAACGCAATATGGTTTCAGTATAAATTTTGGTCGGCGTAATCAGCTCTTCACCAAGGGTTTTACCGAACTCAGGGATATATGAATCAACATCTAACTTTAAAACGTCAAAACAAATTTTGCGAACCAGTGAATACCCGTTGCTGTGAAGCCCGGATGACGCAATGCCGATCAGTTTGTGGCCAACCCTGATTTCCGAACCATCCACAATCTTATCATTATCAACAATCCCTACGGAAAACCCGGCAAGATCGTATTCATTATTATTATACAAACCCGGCATTTCCGCAGTTTCACCACCAATCAACGCACATTGCGATTGTGAGCATCCTTCTGCTACACCTTTAACGATCTGTTCAGCGACATCGGTGTTTAATACGCCCATGGAAAGATAATCTAAAAAGAAAAGCGGTCTGGCACCCTGGACCGCCACATCATTGACGCACATGGCAACCAGATCAATTCCGATTGTGTCATGCTTATCCATCATAAACGCAATTTTTAATTTTGTGCCCACGCCGTCCGTGGAGCTGACAAGCACCGGTCTTTCATAATCCGCCGTATTCAGTGAATAAAGACCGCCAAAGCCCCCGATTTCTCCCATCACGCC
>JAYEJI010000085.1:0-3361 GCA_034660515.1 Fidelibacterota bacterium | reverse complement strand
TACTCATAACTCATAACTTATAACTCATAATTTCTTTTCCTATATTATTTACGGCATTTTAAAATAGTTAGTATGAACTTTTACATTATTTCATTTCAAAATCTTCCCTCCTTCGCCTCATCCTACGCCTCATCCTACGCCAAGGCTACGGATGACAAGAAGGCTACGGAGGGCAAGCAAGTCTAGATATGAGAATAATACTTCGGAAACGCATCAATAATTCATCATCCAACATTCATCATTTTCTTTTCCTATCTTGCTTGCATTTCGAACCTGAATCGTATATATTCCAGCGCTAATACAAGAAAGGAAGCACACATGAAACATGTTTATTTATTCGGTGCCGGCAAAGCAGACGGCAAAGCAACCGATAAGAACCTTCTCGGCGGAAAAGGTGCCAATCTTGCGGAAATGAACCGCATCGGTGTTCCGGTTCCTGCCGGATTTACCATTACGACAGAAGTTTGTACCGATTGGTATAAAGATGGAAAAGATAAAACTGTTAAAGTCATTAAACCGGAAGTTGAAACCGGTATTAAACACATGGAAGAGGTCATGGGCGCGACCTTTGGCGATTCAGCCAATCCGCTGCTGATCTCAGTCCGTTCAGGTGCGCGAGTTTCTATGCCGGGTATGATGGACACGGTCCTCAATCTGGGTATGAACGATGAAGTTGTCGAAGGCCTTGCAGCCAAATCAGGCAATGCTCGTTTTGCCTGGGACTCATACCGCCGTTTCGTTCAGATGTTCGGTGATGTTGTTCTGGGTCTGAAACCCGAGAATAAAGAAGATATAGATCCTTTTGAAAAAATTATTGAAGAAGTTAAAGAAGCCAAGGGTGTTGATCTGGATACCGATCTTGGCGTAGAAGACCTCAAAGAAATGGTTACTAAATTCAAAGCAGCCGTTAAAAAAGCCACAGGACATGATTTCCCGGTCAATCCTTGGGATCAGCTCTGGGCAGCCATCGGTTCAGTTTTTGGCAGCTGGAACAACGATCGTGCCAAAGTCTATCGTCGCATGAACGGTTTTGCAGACGAATGGGGCACCGCTGTGAATATCCAGGCTATGGTTTACGGTAACATGGGCCTAAATTCTGCCACCGGCGTTGCGTTTACACGTGATGCTGCAACAGGTGAAGATATATTTAACGGTGAATACCTCATCGATGCACAGGGTGAAGATGTGGTTGCCGGTGTTCGTACACCGCAACAGATCACACTTGAAGGCGCAAAACGCTGGGCAGTTCTGGCCGGTGTCAGCGAAGAAGATCGCAAAGCTAATTTTCCTTCATTGGAAGAAGCTATGCCTGCTGCTTATAAAGAACTTGATGACATCCAGCAGAAACTGGAAGATCATTATACTGATATGCAGGACTTGGAATTCACCATTCAGGATGGTCGCTTATGGCTCTTGCAGACCCGTGGCGGAAAACGTACCGGTGCTGCCATGGTCAAAATTGCAATGGATATGGTAAAAGACGGTGAGATCGATGAAAAGAATGCGATCATGCGCGTCGAACCGAATAAATTGGACGAATTACTTCACCCCGTTTTTGATCTGGATGCACTCGAAGCAGCTAAATCGATCACCAAAGGTTTACCGGCATCTCCGGGTGCTGCAACCGGCCGTATCGTTTTCTTTGCCGATGAAGCAACAGAATGGGCGGAAAAAGGTGAAAAAGTTATCCTCGTTCGTATCGAAACCTCTCCGGAAGATCTTGCCGGTATGGATGCCGCTGAAGGTATTCTTACCGCACGTGGCGGTATGACCTCTCACGCAGCTGTTGTAGCTCGCGGAATGGGTAAATGCTGTGTTTCCGGTGCCGGTGGTGTACGGATTGATTATAAAAAACGCACCATGGATATTGGTGGTAAGTTATACAAAGAAGGTGATTGGATCTCATTGAACGGTTCAACCGGTGAAGTCTATGATGAAAAGATCGCAACTATCGATCCTGAACTCTCAGGCGATTTTGGTGAATTGATGGACCTCTGTACTAAATATACAAAAATGGCGGTTCGCACCAATGCGGATTCTCCGCACGATGCGACTGTTGCCCGAGGATTCGGCGCACAAGGTATTGGCCTCACCCGTACCGAACACATGTTCTTCGAAGGTGAAAGAATTAAAGCGATCCGTGAAATGATCCTTTCTGAAGATGTTGAAGGACGTAAAGCAGCTCTTGCAAAGATCCTGCCTTTCCAACGAGATGACTTTGAAGGTATTTTTGAAGCCATGAACGGACTTCCCGTAACGGTTCGTCTCCTTGATCCTCCTCTGCATGAGTTCGTACCTCACGAACCTGAAAATCAAAAGATCATGGCTGACGAAATGGGCATCACCGTAGAAGAAGTGAAAGCAAAAGTTGATTCTCTTGAAGAATTCAACCCTATGCTCGGACATCGCGGTTGCCGTTTGGGTAACACCTATCCTGAGATTACTGAAATGCAGACCCGCGCCATTATCGAAGCTGCGTTGAATTGCAAAGCTAAAGGTATCGATGCAAAACCTGAGATCATGGTTCCTTTGATCGGTACTAAAGAAGAGTTCATTATGCAGGAAGACATTATTCGTGCAACAGCAGAAGAAGTCTTTGCTGAAAAAGGCGATAAGATCGACTATCTGGTTGGTACCATGATCGAGATCCCACGTGCCGCATTGACCGCTGATGAAGTGGCCGATCACGCAGAATTCTTCTCATTTGGTACAAACGACCTGACCCAGATGACCTTTGGTTATTCTCGTGATGACGCCGGTAAATTCTTGCCCGTCTATCTTGATAAAAACATCCTTACAGACGATCCTTTCCAAAAATTGGATCAGAGCGGTGTTGGTCAATTGGTTGAAATGGGAACTAAAAAAGGCCGTTCCGTTCGTCCCGACCTTAAAGTCGGTATCTGCGGCGAGCACGGCGGTGAACCTTCATCCGTTAAGTTCTGTCACAAAGTTGGCATGAACTACGTATCATGTTCACCTTTCCGCGTTCCGATCGCACGCCTTGCAGCTGCACAGGCCGCTATTGAAGAAGACTAAGAACGTGAGACGTAAGTCGTGAAGCGTAAGATATAAATACATTAAAAAAAACCCTTCTCCGGAAGGGTTTTTTATTTATCCAAATAATAATTTTGTGTTCGCAATCACACTTCGAAATTCATAATTGAACATAACAAATCATAATCATAAAATACACGTAGGGGTTCGACATGTCAAACCCGGAAAAGATAATTAAACCATCACGCAGGGGCTCGACATGTCAAACCCGGAAAAGATAATTAAACCATCACGTAGGGGCTCGACATGTCGAACCTGGAAAAAATAATTAAACCATCACGTAGGGGCTCGACATGTCGAGCCTGGA
>JAYEJI010000084.1:0-3386 GCA_034660515.1 Fidelibacterota bacterium | reverse complement strand
GATGCTTCGGGACGATGTGCAGGCACTCTATCACTCCCATACTCTAAACCTTCTGTAAGACAAAAGTACAAAGTTGAAGATCCAAGAAACAAGACCCAAGAAACAAGTATAAAAACTACAGATTGCTAAAGGTAAGATATTTTCTATTCATAACTTATAACCCATAACCTATAACTTTCCCCCACACTCCCATGCCCACATATAGTACCAAACACCTTTCTTAAACACAATAGAAGGTGCACCCCCTCATTCTCAATCATTTATCCATTCCAAACCTTAAAAAAACATTGCATTTCAGTAATTTATGCTACATATTTCAGGGCTTTATCTGAATATATGTGTTAAAGGAGAATAAGGTGAAAGAAACATATAATCCCAGTAACAGAAAACGAAAGAACAAACACGGTTTTCGTAAACGCATGGAGTCCGCAGCTGGGCGCGCGATCCTTGCACGCAGAAGAAAAAAAGGACGGAAACGGTTGACTGTTTCTGATGAATGAGATCATCACTGAAAAAATCTGAGATCTTGAGAGAAAAAAAAGAGATCTCACGCTTATTTGACAACGGGGAATGGAACAAGGGACATTTTGTGAATATTGTATCCTTACCGGCAGATAATTGCCGCGTTCTGTTCGCCATTGCGCGCCACTTAAAAGGCGCGGTTTTACGGAACAGAGGGAAACGCTACCTAAGGGAATGCTATCGCAACAATAAGGACTGGTTTTCCTCTTTGTATATATATGGATTAATTTTAAAAAAAATGCCCAAATATGAACCCTTAAAAGCTATTCGGGAAGATTTGCAAGCATTGCTTCAAGATGATTAAGAAAATATTTCTCGCACTTGTCCGTTTTTATCAACGCGCAATATCGCCGTATACAGCACGCTCTTGTCGCTTTTATCCCACTTGTTCACAATATACTTATGAAGCCATTCAGGAATTTGGAGCATTAAAAGGCTCTTGGCTTGGACTTAAACGCATATTAAAATGTCATCCCTTTCATCCGGGTGGCTACGATCCTGTTCATCATAAACATGACCACCAGTAAAGGAGATCATTTTGGATAGAAAAACAATTATCGCTTTTGTTGTGATCGGGCTTGTTATTGTTCTGATGCCTTATTATCAGAAAATAGTAAATCCTGTCGACGAAACGGCAGTCGTACAACAAGAAACAAACACTGCAGTTCAACAAGTAGCACCTACTCAAACACCTCCCCCGGATTATATTCGTCCACAAGTCAGTATCGAAACGCGAGAACGACCGGTCAACGCTAAAGATGTTATCATTGCCAATGAAAAATTTGCGATGCGTTTATCTAATCTTGGCGGTGGAACAATTCGTGAATACGAACTAAAAGAATATTATGACCCGGATGGCAACAATGTTCACTTATTGCCTGTTGAGGCTGGAGCAAATTTAAATCTTGAATATACCAATCTCTATCAGGATGTTTCAAATCTGGAGTATATTGCTTTTGATTGTCCTCGCCTGGATCGTCTCTCAGATGGCGATACACTTTGGGTGGAAGGCGAAACATCGCTTTCATACAACACGCTTACTTCCGACGGCATTAAAATTGAAAAAACATTTACCTTTTCCGCCGATAGATATGATTTTCGATTGGACGTGGCCATTGCCGATTATATGCAAAAAATGGCCGGACTTCGCTATTCACTGAACTGGGAAGATGGTTTTTCGATCACAGAAAAAAATGTTATTGATGATATCATGTACAGTGGTGTTTATGCTCAAATGGGTAGTGAACTGGTAAAAATTGAAGGCCGAAAAGCCAAGAATGGCGAAGGTACCATGCTAAATACTGATGGTCAAACCGACTGGCTTGCTTTTAAATCTAAGTATTTCACAGGTTTTATTGCCCCGATCGAAAACAAGGGTATTAGATCTGAGCTTATGTTGACAAAGGATAAAGATACTCGCGATTTCACCGTAGGCCTAGGCATGGGTCTAACTAAAGCGAACTACCAGCAGGATTCTTACCTGATTGGCCTGGTACCGGCAGAAAAGAAACTATTGAAATCCTACAATATGGGATTTGATAAAACCATGAACTGGGGTGGTGCTATAATCAAACCTTTCTCTGTCGGTTTACATTGGCTGCTTGAATTCCTTTATGGTTTGATCCCAAATTATGGTATTGTCATTTTATTAATGTCCATCATCATCAAGATCATCACATATCCGCTGACCCATAAATCGTATTCATCAATGAAGCGTATGCAACTGGTGCAGCCCAAAATAAAAGAATTACAGGAAAAATATAAAAATAATAAGCAAACCCTTCAGCAGAAAACCATGGAACTCTACAAAGAAGAGAAAGTCAACCCCATGGGCGGTTGCTTGCCCATGCTGTTCCAGATGCCGGTCTTGTACGGTTTGTTTATTGTTTTCCGTACGGCGATCGAATTACGCGGAGCTCCTTTCATGCTATGGATGAAAGACCTTGCAGCTCCGGATGCATTATTTAACTTTGGTACCAATATTCCTCTGATCGGAACAGAATTCAACGTGTTGCCTATCATTATGACCGCACTAATGGTTATCCAACAGAGATTATCCAGCACGGGATCGACCGGAACAGACCAACAAGCACAGCAACAAAAAATGATGCAGTGGCTCATGCCCGCCATGATGTTCTTCCTGTTCTATAAATTCCCCTCAGGTTTGGTTTTATATTACTTGACCTTTAATGCGCTAACTATCTTACAGCAGAAATATATCATCAACAAACAAGTTGAAAAGGATTTCACGGCAACCCACCCCAAGGCACCGGTTACCGTAAAAGCCAAAAAGAAAAAATAATAATACACAGTTGATATAAAGTAAAAAAGCGATCATTGATCGCTTTTTTACTATTTGTTTAAAATATAAACAAAGTGTAAGGAACAGGCATCAGTCTACGCCAAGGCTTCGCCCAACTAGTGCCTGTTCCCTACATGAGACCTATATACACATCTTGTATAATTTAACGATCTCCTCTTTCCCCATCGCTATTGGTGCGCCGATCTGCCCGTGTCTGTTCCCGACAGAACGGATAACGGAATCAGCCAATTCAGCCAATTTATCTGCGGGAAGATCAAGATCGGCGAACATCAGATCGCGATCAATACTTTTCAGCCATATGCGAAATGCCCAAATGGCCTCATCGGCATTTTGAACGGCCGGATCAAATACCCTCCCAAAATCAATGATCTTATCTGTTAATAAATCCTTGAACATTTCAAGATATTTCGGGAACAACATTGCAAGTCCACGACCATGTGAAATATCATACATTCCGCTTAAAGCATGTTCTATAGAATGAATAGGGAAAGGTCCTTCGCGCCCCGCATCATTAATACCCAAAAGTGCAACAGTAGAAGCC
>JAYEJI010000083.1:0-3387 GCA_034660515.1 Fidelibacterota bacterium | reverse complement strand
AAATAGTACTCCTTAACTTATTTAACCCCGCCGGGGTTGTAAATGACGGAAGGGGTTCAATATAGATTTTCCCCAGACAAAATACACCCTAGCCTCGGCGAAGGTGACGTAGTCGAATATATTTATCGTTCATCATTTATAGTTCTCCGTATCGTGAATAGATCTCTCCACTACGCTGCGCTTCGGTCGAGATGATAAATTGAATTGCTTTTCAATTGCTCCGGCGCATGAATAATTGTCCATTCGATTGTTAATTGTCCTTTGCCTGCAGGCCGAAGCTTCAGCGAAGGCTTGTCAATTGTCAACTTACCGAGCGGTAAGTTTTTTTCTTGACATGTGGAACCTTTTTACTTACCTTCCGGTCAGTAAGTCGAATTAAAAGGGACAATATGACAGACACAACACACAACAAGATTCTAGAAGTCGCTGTAAAGATCTTTTCCGAAAAAGGATATACCGGTACTTCCATGCGGGAAATTGCCGAAGAGCTGGATATTACCAAGGCTGCGCTCTACTACCACTTTCCAAGCAAAGAAGCTATTTTTAGCGCTTGCCTTACCTATTCTCTGGATAGTATCGTATGTGCCTTAGAGGAATTGAGTAAATCTGAAAACTCAATATGGGACAATCTTAAGCTTATGATTATGGGCATGTGTAATTATTCAACAGATAATCCACACACATTTAAGCTCTTTAAATCTATCGTTTCCCAAAGCTTTGATAAGGAAATCGATAAAAAAATGCTGCATAATTATTTCGCACGTCAGCAAAAAGCAGTACAAACCATGATCGCAAATGGCGTCAAGCGGGGAGAACTTCGGGATGATATTCCAGTCAGCATCCTTGCTCCTGCCATTACCGGTATGGTTCATCATACTACCGGTCCAAAAATGAAACAACTGGCAAATATTACATTTACTCAGGATGAACAAATTGACTATTTGATGAAACTATTAAAAGGAGGTTTTGAGAAAAAATGAAAAAACTTTTAATAATTATTACCTTATTAAGCACGTTTCTTTTTGCCCGTGATATAACTCTTGCGGAGGCAGAGAAACTGGCATTGGAAAATAATATTCAGATCAAATTATCTGAAGCATCGCTTCAAAAGGCAAAAGCTTCCAGCCACGAAACGCTGGCAAACTTTTTCCCGACCATATCATCTTTTTATCAGCTCACTGACAATCTGGAGCTCTCTGTTATGGTCGTGGATTTTGACGGTGACGGCCCTTCTCCTGCCCAGGAAATTCGTATGGGGAAACAATTCAGCTCAACTGCAGGTATTCAGCTTTCTTATCCGGTATTTACCGGCGGCGCGATTATCAACGGCCAATTGATGGCTTCGGCAGCCGTGAATTTATCTAAACTGAGTTTGCAAGACCAGATCAATACTGTTATCCATACGATCCGTGTTCTTTATTACCAAACACAGATGCTTGAATCCATGATCGAGGCAACGGAACGCGGACTGCAATCTGCAAAAGAAAGTTACGAACTTGCTTTAAAACGGCAAGCCGTTGGTCAAACAACAAAACTGGATATTTTACAAGCCCAGGTTCGTTATGAATCTTATAAACCTCAATTGGTGTCTCTTGAAAACCAACGGGTATCGGCATTGACAAACCTCAAGACATTTATCAACGATCCATCTTTAGATGCTGTTACAGTTATAGGCAAATTAGAGCAAAGTCCAAACCCCTATGCCGGATTGACCATGGAAGATCTTTTGGAGATCACACAAGCAGAACGGCTTGAACTTAAAATAGCTGAAGAACAAAAGAAATTAGCTAAATATCAGCGAAACATCGCCTTAAGCGGCATCATGCCCAAAGTACAGCTTGGATCCGCGGTTCAATGGCAGGGCAATGCAGACGCAATTGCCGATCTTGATCATAAACGTAGTTCCAATATCTCAGTATCTGTATCTCTACCACTTTTTAATGGTGGCAAAAACGCAGCAAGCATTCAAAAAGCATCGATCGGTGTTAAAGAAGCCGGTTACCAATTTGAACAAATTGAAGATTTTATTTACGCCGATGTGGATGCCGCCTATCGCAAGGTAGCTGAAACAATGGAAAACATCTATGCAACAGAAGGCGTAGTCGCCCAAGCCGAAGAAGCCCTGCGTTTATCTAAGTTATTATATAACACAGGCAGTGCAACGCAACTGGATCTGATGGCCGCCGAAAGTGGTTATCTTGGTGCGAGATCAAATTATATTTCTTCTGTGTTCCAGTACAACATGGCTGTTGAAACACTGAAAAAATCATTGAACAATTTACTAATAAATAGTGGAGAATAATATGTCCAAGAAATCAATTATCCTTAGTTTACTTATAATCGTCTTTCTAATCTCCTGCGGTGCTCCCGGGAGAACTCCGAAAGCTAAAGATATCAATTACAAGGAAACCGCCAGTGAGATCAAGGTCCTTAGCGAAGCACTTTCGGATGACATGACGGATATTGAAGCCCGTCGCTACCTTTCTAAGGTACAGAAAGTTCTGCTCCCAGCAAGTAATAGTGAAAATAAAAATGACCTTACGGTTATTCCCGTCAATGTGCGTTCCGTAGAAGCGGGAAGCATTCTTGAGAAAGTACAATACCTCGGTGATATCGAGGGTGATCCAAGCGTTGTGCTTTATCCCAAATTAACTGACAATATTATCGATATACTTGTTGAGAATGGTGACTTTGTACGTAAAGGCGATGTTCTTGGCTATATTAATGATGTTATGGTCCGGACTTCAAAAAACCAAGCTGAAGCAGGCTATTTCAGCGCACAAAGCCAAGTCGTAAATGTAAATGTTGAATATGAACGCATGAGAACATTATTTAATGAAAAAGCGATCAGTCAAAGCCAATGGGATCAGATCATAACTCAACGCATCGTAGCTGAAGCCGGGCTTAAGCAAGCTAAAGCCGGACTGGAAATGGCAACAACCCAACTTGGCTATGCTGCCATAACGGCTCCGATCAGCGGTTATATCTCCAACATGGTATATGAACCCGGAGATATGACAACACCTCAAAAGCCCTTTGCATCCATTCATCAAGTTAAAACGGTTAAAATTGCCGTCAATGTCACCGAAAGCGATTTGGGAAATATCAAAGTTGGACAACGCTGCGAAATCAGTGTTAATGCCTATCCAGATGAAGTATTTAATGGCAAGATCGGTAATATCTCTCCGGTTATTAACCCCATGACACGCACAGCACAAATTGAAATACAAGCCAATAATACAGACCTTCGCTTGAAACCCGGTATGTTTGCACGGGTCGCTATTATCACAAATGAACGCAACAATGTTCTGACAATAGCTAAAGCTGCTACAAGCAAACAGACTATATTACAGCGTTTTGGCGACAATCTGCGTGATGAAAAGGTCG
>JAYEJI010000082.1:0-39623 GCA_034660515.1 Fidelibacterota bacterium | reverse complement strand
CTGATTTTCTCATAGCCGTGTAAGATAGTTTTTTTTAAAAGTTTATGCAAGCAATTTATTGTATTCTAATCTTATCTCCGGGATAAATTTTAGAATAATTCATGCTGGGATTTAATTTCTTCAGTTCCTTGGCGCTAAGTCCGTATTTTCCCGCGATCTTTTCAAAGGAATCTCCCCGCTTAACCGTGTAATACTGTGCAATGGTTTGATAACTGTTTCCTTTGGGAACCCAGATCGTCAGTTTCTGTTTTGGGTGAATAAATTCTCCGTAAACCAGTCCGTTCCAGACGCGTATACGGGATGCGCGAGTATCATAAATTTCAGCAATATCACCAAGTGTATCTCCCGGCTTGACCGTGTAAATGATCTTACGATGTGATGCGGATAAATTCGGTTTACCCGAAGATGATGAAGATGTTTTGCTGGTATATGTTGAACCGGAAGCTAAATATGGCAACCCGCCTTGTGGAAGAATAAGCTTTTGTCCAATATAGATCCGAGATTTACTTGTTAGCTTGTTAGCTTTCACGATATCCTGAACTGTCATACCATATTTTAAAGCGATCTCAGAAAGTGTATCTCCGGATTTAACTTTGTAGACAATATGAGTCGGGGAAGCTTCCATAACCAAGATCTCACGTTCCAATATTGCACGCTTACCTTTGGGAAGTCTGATAGTATATTTGTAAGCCGGTGTATTGAGTTTCCTTAATTCAGGATTCAATTCTCTCAGTTTATTAAACTTAATATTGCAAACACGAGCGATCTTTTCCAGTTCATAGCTCTGGTCTAAAGATAGTGTATCAAAATCGCCCCAGATAGATTTGGGCTTATAATCCGTAAAACCATATTTTTCGGGATCCATACAGATAGCAGCCACAGCCACGATATGCGGGACATATTTACGGGTAGCTCTGGGTAGGGTCTTCATTTGCCAATAATCGCGGGTATGTTCATACCTGATCGATCTGGCTAAACGACCCTCACCTGCATTATAGGCGGCCATAACCAAATACCAGTCATTGAATTCTTCATAAAGATAGAGCATATATTTTGCGGCTGCTTCCGTTGCTTTGATCGGGTCACGACGTTCATCCACCCAATAATCGTATTTTAAACCAAAACTTTTCGCAGTATAACTCATGAACTGCCATTGTCCCATAGCGCCTACGTAAGAACGTGCATCTGTCTTCATCTCACTTTCAAGCATGCTTAAATAAATAAATTCTTCAGGAACACCATTTTCCCTAAGGATCTTACGAAAAAGACGCTCATAAACAGCTTTGGTCTTGATCCATTTTTGCATATCGCCGGGACGTTTGGTCTGGAACATTTTTATGGATGTTTCTACACGAGAGTTGATCATAATGGGAACATGGCCATCCCGATCTTCCAGAACAACATAATCTTTATTTCCATCACCTGCAAAATAATCATCTGTCAGGACTCCCATAGCATCTTTGAGGTCCGAAAGTGAAAATTGCTCATGCAATTCACGCATCTGGGGTGCATACTCATCAAATTCTCTGATAATACGGTCAGTAAACACTTTGAATTGCTCATACTGGATCTCATCCATCCCATTGTAGGATTCGACCTTTGCCAGAATATCAAAAATAATGCTTAACTGAAATTCAACTTCAAGAGAATCTTCATCATCTTGCGCCAATAAAGCGTCAACATAATGAACTTTTGCCTGAGTTAAATATTGATCGAAAGGAGTAATAAATTCCATCGGTTCATCAACGGCAACGATCTCCGTAGAGATCTCATTTTTACCTGTATCATTTACGGTATTCATTTCTGAAATTGTAGATGGTCCTGCTTCCCGGATGGTTTCCTGACTACCGGAAAAACAGCTACTGCTTATAATCGCTGTGAGAAGTAATAATATACCTAAGCGAAGTTTCATTCATTATCCCCCATTACATTCTTTCGGGTGTTTTTACAGCCAGAATATTCAAACCGTTCGCTAAAATGATCTTTACCGCATCGACCAATTGTAAACGGGCTTTTGAAAGCTCAATATTTTCCGTAACAACTCTATGAACGGAATAAAATTTATGAAATGCCGTTGCCAAACGGTATAAATAGTTAGTGAGGTGCATAGGTTCAAGACTGGTTCTGCAAATATCCATAATATCACTGAATTCGATCATGGTTTCCAGAAGTTTGATTATCTCAGGTTCATTAAGAAGTGTAAGATCTGCTTTCTCGTAACTTTCTATACCTTTTTCAGAGCTGTGAATTAAAATATTACACATTCTTGCATGGGCATATTGCAGATAAAACACAGGGTTTTCATCGCTTTGTTTTTGTGCCAGAGCCAAGTCAAAGTTTAAATGAGAATCCATACTGCGCATAATATAGAAATAGCGTACGACATCCGTTCCGACAAGAGCCATCAGTTCATCCAGAGTAACAAAATTGGCCTTGCGCGTTGACATTTTGACCTTTTCTCCGTCACGGGTTAGTGTCACAAATTGATGTAAAAGAACTCGTATATGTGATGTATCAAGATCCATAGCTTCCAATGCGGATTTTACATCCGGATAGGTTGCATGATGATCGGAACCGAAAATATCAATGATCAGATCAAATCCTCGTTTGATCTTTTCACGATGATAAGCTATATCGGGTAAACGATAGGTTGGTTCACCTGTATCCTTCACAAGAACTCTATCTTTCTCCGTACCGAATTTCGTCGCTTTGAACCATGTTGCGCCATCTTCTTCGTAAGTATGACCTTTTTCTGCAAGTTGCTCAAGAACTTCTTTTATTTTACCGGTTTTATATAGGTCCTTTTCATTATAATAGACATCGTGCTCTATACCCAAACGCTTTAAAGTATCGCGGATGATAATAAAGATCGCATGTGATGCGAATTCAATAAAGAGTTCAAGATCATCTTCACACTTCAAATCTCCGTGTTCTTTTCGGAAACCCTGTGCGATATCGATGATATATTCACCTTCATAACCACCCTCGGGGATATTCAATTCCTCTCCAAGCAATTCTTTATATCGTGCCAAAACAGACAAACCCAGCATGCGCATCTGGCGGCCTGCATCATTAAAATAGTATTCGCGGGTTACATCATAATCGTGCCATTCAAGGATCCGGGAGATAGTATCGCCAAGAACTGCCTGACGACCGTGACCAATAGTCAGGGGTCCGGTGGGATTTGCTGAAACGAATTCTACCTGTACTGTCTTGCCCTTTCCTATGCCACTCTTTTGAAAAGCAGCTTTTTCTTTACGTATCTTGGGAATAAAGGTTTGAAAATATAAGGGTGAAAAAAAGAAATTTATAAATCCCGGGGCAACTACTTCGATCTTATCCAGATCATTGATCTTATCTTCAAGTTCTTTGGCAATATCCTGAGCAATATCCAAAGGACGTCGTTTTAACTGCTTTGCAAGGGTTAATGCTACATTTGAGCTGGCATGCCCGAAGGTATTTTTCCTGGGTCTTTCAACTACGAACTGTGGACTTTCCCAGCCAAGTTGAGCCAGACAATTTTGAATTTCTTTTTGAAGCGCTTGTAACATATTCTCCTCAAAAACGGACATAAAAAAACGAGCTGCTAATGCAACCCTCTAACAATGGAAAACTAATAGTTTTCTTAGTCTATATCAAATAAAATTTTCGCTATTATGTTCCGGGTTAATATCAAAATTTAGTTTTAGAACAAGGCTAAAATAAAGAATCATAAGGAATAATTCACTAACCACTTCGAGTTACGTGTTACGAGTCACGCGTTACGAGTTATATCCGCATTTTTGATATCTGTGGATCATCTGCTGGAAGAGGTGTCGTAATAATATCCCAGGACCTTTCATCAAGATCAATATGAATTTTTATAGGCTCATCTGATTTCGCTTTGGAATATCGTCCAAGAAGTTTTGATGCGAGTTCAAGGTCTGCTTCTGTAAAATCACCGGTACCGATCGCAGATGCACCTATTACATCAACAAGTTCAAAGACATATCTACCGGGTTTAAAAGGTTCCAATTTATGAAATTCGGGTTCGTCTCTGGAGATAACCAGTTTTGCACTCTTCGATATTCTAAAATGCCGGCCAATCCGCAAGAGGGGTGCGTCTTCTTTGGGAAAATCATCCTTGCCGTATTGTTCTAATAGATCTTTAAAACGATTTCCGTATTCCGGGTTGATAAGATAGCAATTTCCTCCGGCAGCGACTGCCAGATCTTCGACACCCAACTCTTTGGCTAATTCCAGTTGCGGTGTACGGCCACGACCATTAAACCCTTTCAATTTTTCCCGGTCAACCAATCCCTCCAGTTCAGGAATGGTTGGCTCAAGGTGCAAAGCTGATAATGGCCTTAATAATCTTCCCTCAATACCGCTTTCCTGCAAAGCGATCTTCATCTGATGAGGAAGCTGGCTTTTAGGACGTTGACCTGTAACTTCACCGGTAAATACAAAATCGGCACCTTCTTCTTTCATTACACGGGCAGCTACCCTAATCATATGTAAATGGCAGTCCAAACAAGGATTTACATTTTTGCCATAAGCAAATTTAGGATAAAGAAGCGTATCCCAATACTCGTCCTGAATATTCTCAATACGGAATTTTACCCCCAGGGCTTTTGCGGTATCCGCTACACTGCGTTTACCATCAGCGGATACTTCCTTGTAATCGGCAAAACCCGTACGTATTAATAAACCGGTTACGTCGATACCTTGTTGTTTAATTAATGCGACTGCAAGGACTGAGTCAAGACCTCCGGATAATAATCCGATCGCTTTTACTTTTTTTGCCATGGTTGATCTTTCTCTTCGATCTTACTTTTTTTTACAAGTGTGATCTTGTATCCACATTCCTTAAAACAGGATTCAATGATATCCTGATGAGTCTTAAAACGGTCATAATGAATAATAACAACATCAGAATCAGGATAAACAACCAACATCTCTGCACCGGAAGTCCCCAGGATCTCTGATTTTAGAGAATCTAAGGAAACGGCATTTTCATTTAGGTAATAGCGGTAGACCAATTCATTCTTTCGAGATGGACTGCATGCAATAAAAAGGAGCAACAGCATAAAAAGAATTTTTTGAATATGTCGGACTGATTTTTTCATACCCAATTATACATATTTTTGCTTATAAATGCTAAAACGATTTAGTCTCGAATGATTTGACTCAATCATAACAATTACCATTGACTCAAATCGACAAAATCATCCCTTTATTACTTATTCGTTTTATTACGAACAATATTTTAATAAATTAGGCAAACAGCAACTAAGGAGAAAAAATGAGAGTTAGAGTCTGGGTTATCTTTATTGCGATCATTAGTTTTTTATTCGCAAACTCACCCTTTTACGCCGTTCAAACACACTTCGGGCAATACCGTCGTGCTGATATGGATTCACTTTCCATGGAACTGCAACTTGATCTTGTTTATGAAGCCGGCATAGAAATGATCCGTGATGAATGTCTATGGTCGGATGTGGAAATCGATTCCGGTATTTATGTCATTCCACCTGAAGTTGACCGTTATGTAAGTTCCGCTTTGGCACGTGGAATTGATGTCTACATGATCCTAAACTATAACAATACTTTATATGCAACTTCTAATGGTTCCGGGGTTACAATACAGGCAAATCGTGATGCGTACGCTCGTTACTGTCAGGCAATCGTAGGACATTTCTCCCCTATGGGCGTAAAACATTATGAGATTTGGAACGAACCGAATCATGGAGTTCTTTTCTGGATACCTCAACCTGATGCAAATGATTACACCCTGTTGCTTCAAACTGCCTACGATTCCATTAAAGCAATCGATACAACGGTTACGGTGATCGGCTGTGCCACTTCACCTGCTATTGGAAACCCGGCACCTTTTATAGAAGGACTGGACTTCATTAGAGATGTTTTTGCTGCCGGAGGTGGGGATTTTATGGATGCCGTCTCATTCCACCTTTATCAGGTCGCTTATCGCCCGGAATATGAATTTCGTTCCTATGCTAATTCAGTAAAATCGTTCGTTGGCGATAAACCCATTTATTTTAGTGAATTCGGCTATCCTACACATACAGCATGGCCAAATATTACTTTAGAAAAACAAGCAAGATATGTTACGCGTATGTATTTGGCCTGCCTCATGGATCCACAGGTCAGGTCGGTCGTATATTATGACCTAAAAAATGATGGGACTGTATATGCTGAACCTGAACACAACTTCGGTCTGCTGGAATTCAATCGATCGCCCAAGCCAGCTTACACCGGGTTAAAAACGCTTATTTCCAATTCGAATGCATCAAGACCTTTATCTTATTCTGCTGAGAATGATATTTTTACAGTGCGAATGAGTGATTCCTTGAACATTGCATGGGCTTATAGCGGAACTAAAAGCATTAAACTGGCTGTTGATGCCCAATATGTACGGATTGAAGGAATACTGGGTGATACGGTAGCGTATCATATTACAGCAAATGATACCATCAGCTTGAATATAAATGAAGATCCGGTATATTCTATTGTCTTGGATGAAAAACCTCTTGTAGATGAATTCACTTTTCTGCATAAAGATTACTTATTCTATCCCGGTGAGAGTATTAAATGTAATTATAATGCATCTACTGCAAATGGCATTTCTATCGTGATCGATCCCTCTGCCCTTAACTGGATTTTTATAGGTCAAAACGGCCTCTTGGAAAATAATAATTTTATTGCAAATTCCCCCGGAGAGGGCATAATTGTGGGAGAGATCCAAGGGAAAAGGGATACTATCTTTATAAATGTACTGGAAGACCCCGGTTACTACACAGCAGAAACATTTTCAGATACTGACGGATTTGTTTTAGAATCTAGCTCCTTGAATATGAATGTTTCCGGGCTTATTGAACAAGGTGGAACAAACTGGGATGCTCTTGCATTGAGTTATGAATATTCGGGTTCATCAGCCACGGCATATTTACACAAGAATATTTTGATCAATCACCTTGCTGATTCGATCTTCTTGGATTTTAAAACAGATGATAAGGAATATGAATTCAGGATTTACTGTAGGGATGGTAATGGTGTTTCATATACTTTGGGCTTAAGGCCCAGACCAACTGATTGGATAAATTCCTGGGGAACGCTTGGTGGTCCAATGAGCATTGACGGATCAGCAATGACTCCTGTTTATATAGAAAAGATCTATATAAAATTAAAACCCGGGACAACAACTCAAACCACCCCCTATTCAGGCCTTATCATGTTTGATAATTTGCGGATCAAGAGAGGAGATGCCGTCGGTATCAAAGATGAGAATTTAATTCCAGGTCAAATTTTCTTATCTCAAAATTACCCGAATCCCTTTAATGGAATTTCTCGTATTTATTTTCATTTACCGTATGATTCTCAGGTCAGGATCGATATATTCGACCTGAAAGGAGCGGTTATTAATACGCCTGTGCATAGCATGTTTAGATCCGGTGAACACTATTTTGATCTTGATATGCAAAATATCCCCTCGGGAGTCTATATTTACCGCTTAAGTAATAACACTGAAATGATAAGTAAAAAATTTGTGTACATGAAATAATGAGAAACCTACCTTTACTTTTAAGCCACAGCAGCGAACTGTTTTCCCTCTGGTATAATAAGGAATTATCTCTTCGGGCCGCTGACAAGATAAAACGATACTACTTTAGTGAGCGCAGATACCTGGGTTCCCGTGATCGTAAATTTATTGAGAATTTATATTTTGATATGATCAGAAATCTGCGTTTATATGACTGGCAGATAAAAAGATCGATCGATGATATTGAAGAAATTCCTGCAGAGATGTTTACCATACATGCTTATAAGCGGAATTTCTCAAAAGATGACTTTATCTCCGAATTCAAGCTCAAGGATAAGATCGCAGAATACTTTGAAAATTATGATTATCAAAACATCTATCCTGAAGAACTCGAAATTCGTTGGTCATTACCACAGGTAGTCTGGGATCATATAAAAGATCATTATTCCCGGGAAGAGCTTGAGACCTGCCTTCCGGCTATGCTGGAATCTCCCGGCGTTCACTTACGGACAAATATATTGAAGATCACAACTCCCGATCTAATGGAAAAGTTAGCAAATACACCCTTTAGTCTCGGTTCCTTATCATCTGAAGCATTGCGTCTTGATAAATACTCTAATTTGACTCAAAATCCGGCTTTCAAAAAAGGCTTGTTCGATCTTCAAGACGAAAGTTCACAATTAGTTGCTCTTATTTGCAATCCAAAAAAAGATGATATTGTGATCGATATATGTGCAGGCGCGGGAGGTAAAACCCTGCACTTAGCAGCTTTGCAAGGTGATCAGCCCACATTGATCGCAACTGATAAATACCCTAACCGCTTAAAAGAATTAGTGATCCGTGCTAAGCGTTTGGGTATCCGGAATATTAAGTTAACGCCAATAGACAAGATCCGTTCTTTTTATAAAGGGAAAGCAGATATTTTGCTAATTGATGCACCCTGTTCAGGTACAGGTGTATATGGTCGACATCCGGATAGAAAGTGGGAGTTAACTGAAGAGCGCTTATCGTTCTACATCAATGAACAAAGTTCAATTCTGAATAAAAATGCTCATTTGGTTAAAGAAGGCGGTAGTATCGTTTATGCTACCTGTTCAATTATTCCCGAAGAAAATATTGTGCAAGTTGATCAATTCCTTGAATCACATCCGGAGTTCAAACTTGTATCGGTTTATGATGACCTAAAAGAACATGCTATTCGCATACCGGACCACAATGATAAGTATCTTCAGATCCTGCCGCATCATTTTCAAAGTGATGGATTCTTCATAGCAAAAATGAAGCGAGTTAAATAGTAACTAGTGACTGGTAATTGATAATTTAATAAATTACATGGAATAAAAAAACCCCTCAAATTTGAGGGGTTTTTTTATAACTCTCTCTCTTATTACTTTTATTTAACCAACAGCATCTTTTGACTGCTTGGATTATTATTGATCACAGTTCTTAAGATATAAACACCCGAACTCAGATCATTACAATTCACTCTGTATTCATATCGTCCAACGCTATATGTTCCACTTACGATATTTCTTACGATACGACCGCCCATATCATAAAGTTTAATATCTACATCCTGAGTACTGAAGAGTTCAAAAGGAACGACAAAACTCGGGTTGAAGGGGTTCGGATATGATGCTTCGACAATAGCGTCCGAAATAACATCTACAGGGCCATACGGTAAAGCACATCCTACAATGTCAATTGCTTCGATCATATAACTGTAAGAGTTACTTGCTATTACATTAAGATCTTCGTAGGCATATCTCATAACATTGACCACAGACTGAGCAATAAGGGTGGGGTCTGTAAGATAACTGGCAACTTCTATCGATTCACCACCATTGACAGAACGTTTTACAACATAACCTTCTATATCAACTTCATCTTTTGTTGCCCATTTAACCTCGATTACATCCTTTTTCCAATTGGCAACCAGGCTCTTGAAATCTACAGTACCGACAGGATCGGGAGTAGGATCTTCATAAACTACAGGTTCATTTGCTTCAGAAATATTCAAACCACCTGAGAAAGTTTCATTTTCGAAGTTAAAGTATAGATTATTCAAACCGGGAATATAAGCCGGGAATAATATATTACCCGCACCGTAATTTGTAACGTCCATACGAATGTGAAGCAGATCAGAAGGAGCAAGGGGATCATTGGATATTTCCGAATAATACTGTTTCAAAGTTCCATCACCGGTAAAAGGAGATTCAAATGTAACTGCAAAAACATCTGAGTATGTATCATTTTCAATGATATCATAAAGATAGATCGTCACTTCAGGGAATGTACCTGCCAAAATACCTGCTTTGGTAACAGTGACAATATCATTTGTGATCGCTAGATTACCAAAAATACTGACAGGGTATTCGACATAGGCCATACCGGCACCTAAAACTTCATTGCCTTCAGAGATATAAGCTTGAACATCGAATTCATAATATGTATTAAGAGTATCTTCGACGATCTGACCATTCGTGTAGATGAGATGAATGGTACCTAATGCCGCATAAACAGGACTTATTGCAATGGCAACCATTACAAGTATTAACATAATTTTTTTCATTTTATTTTTCCCTATTTTTTTTATTTTCTATTTAATTAGGGCGTCTTGTACCCTGTTCTAACATGCAAAATATAACATATATAGTTGAAATGCAACTATATATCACATTTATTTAAAATCCAAACCTCGAATTTCCATATATATCTTGATCTTATTCTTGACCTTAATCTTATTCTTGACCTTGACCTTGGTCTTATTTTTATTAATTGTATGAGTTAGATATACTTTAGTTTAGCCATAAAATGCCGTAGTATTTTGGGCTCATATTCAAATTCAAGTCCACTCAGTTTATCTCTTTTATTGAAAACCGAGATCACAGCTTCTGCAACCATATCAAAATGGGCATAGGTATATGTTCTTCTTGGGATGGCGAGACGCATCCATTCAAACGGACTTTTAATATTTTCACCGCTTATTGCATCTCTTCCCAATAGAAGGGAACCAATTTCCACAGTTCTTACTCCTGCTTCAAGATATAAGGCGTTACAAACTGACTGAGCGGGAAACTGATCAAAAGGAATATGCGGGCACATGCTTTTACAGTCAACAAAGACCGCATGGCCACCGGCAGGATATTGAACGGGTACTCCGGCTTCTCTTAATTTTTCGGATAAATAGCGAACCTGATCAAGACGATGTTTCAAGTATTCATTGTCCAGCCCTTCTTCCAATCCAACGGCAAGAGCTTCCATGTCCCTACCGGCAAGTCCACCATATGTAGGAAATCCTTCATAAGGTACCGTTCGCCCCTGACATTCCCTGAAAAGTTCAATATTGTTCTTTATTGCGATGAAACCGCCAATATTTACTAAACCATCCTTTTTAGCACTCATAAGAAAAATATCGGCATGATCGAACATCTCCCGGACAATATCGGTGATCTCTGCGTTCTCGTAACCTTTTTCTCTTTGTTTGATAAAACATGCATTTTCTGCATACCGGGCACCATCGATAATAAGAGGAATATCGTATTCTCTTGTCAGTTCATAAACATTACGCAAATTATCCAGGCTTACCGGTTGGCCTCCAGCTGAATTATTTGTCATGGTCATGATGATCCCTGCTATATTTTCCCGACCAATATTCAGGATATGTTTTCTGCATTTTTCAATATTCATATTCCCTTTAAAGGGATAGAATGCATTAATATCAAGACATTCATCTATCACGCAATCGATCGGAGTAGCTCCTGCCAGTTCCACATGTGCTCTCGTTGTATCAAAGTGCATATTTGATATATAAAACATACCCGGTCGTTTGGCTAAAAGCGGCAGTACCACTTGTTCCGCCCCTCTACCCTGATGAACCGGAATCATATGTTCATATCCGCTTATCGATTTGACCGTATCTCTTAATCGATAGAAACTTTTACTCCCGGCATAGGATTCATCACCTCGCATAAGTGCCGCCCATTGATAATGGCTCATAGCACCTGTCCCGCTATCTGTCAGCAAATCAATAAAAACTGCTTCACTGGGAAGAAGAAACAGATTGTTATGTGCTTTTTCCAGAAATTCTTTTCTTTCTGTCTGAGTGGTGCGTTTGATCGGTTCAACCATTTTGATCCGGTAAGGGGGAACAGAATATTTTTCCATTTAGACCTCCAAAGTACAAGCACCGAATGTTCAATACGCATTCGGATAATAAAGAGTATAATTAAAACAATGACCTTATCTATTTTTTATCTAAAGACTCGTCCTCTTTTGAACTCTTTCGTTCTTTAATATAATCCCAAAAGAATGCATAGAACAGTAAAAGGACCATGCCGGTGATCACAAGGACTTTTTTCCAGGTCTTATCCCACAGCAGGAATTGAACGGCAGTGGGCTTTCCTTTTATGTATTTATAGGGCACCATTCCCCAAAAGCGACTATCTGCACTGTTATCACGGCTATCACCCATCATAAAATAGTAATCTTGTTTCACTTCATACGTATGTTGTCGTTCACCGTCAATATACCAGTTGTTAAATTTGTAAGATACTTTCTGTTTTTCCAGAGATAAAATATTATAAGCATATTCCGGGTTAGCTGTATCTAAATTAATAATATCACCTTTTTTGGGAATATATAAAGGTGGATATTGGTCCTTATTTCCGTGTCCGGATGGCCAGAGATAAGGATTGACATATGTTTTAGGACGAATATCATTATAATTTATATTTGCTTCAGGGGGATCCTCAAAAAGCACACCATCTACGTAAACTCTTTTATCGCGAACTTCAATAGTTGATCCCGGTGTGGCGATACAACGTTTAACATAATCAAACATCCGGTTCTGGGGATATTCAAAGATCACAATATCACCGGTTTGGGGCTTCTTAATAGCAGGTAATTTTACATGTGGCAGCATAAAACCTATTTGTGTAAAAGGAATAGCTATTTTATGAGGTGTTTGTGCACCATAATGGATCTGATTCCCGATCACAAAAGTCCCGGTCATCATCGTATTCTCCATGGAACCGGTGGGAATAATATAATTACAGAAGATCATTGTCCTTATGATCCAAACTGCAAGAATTATGATAGTCCATGATTTTACTTCGTATATGACTTTTTCTCTTTTAGTAGCAAATATACGTTTTTGTTTTTTGCGTTTTTTCTTTACTTGACCTTTTACTTCTTGTTGATCCGTCATGTTTATTCCTTACTAATAAATAATATTTTCGTAGTGTTCTATGCTCGGTGTAAACAAATCGTTCCCTCTTACTGTCACCGCATCAAATCTAACATCATATTCTTCCATTTTCAAATCATAAAAGTAGCGATCGACGGCTTTGCTCATTTTTCGGATCTTCTCATCATTGATCCTTTCGGCTGTTGAAAACTCATCCATTCCGGTCGATGTCTTAACTTCAACCATAATGAACTGTTCTCCGTCTTTCATAATAATATCGATCTCACCTTTTATCCCGCCGTGATAATTTCGCTCTATAAAATGGTAACCTTTGAGGATCAAATAATAGATCGCCCAATTCTCTCCCCAACGGCCTATGAACGCCGGGCTTGGATGTGAAGGATATTTCATATTTTTAACGGGAGCAAAATATCGCCGATGAATTGGTGTTGGGTAGTACTCATTTAAAGCTTTCATATGTTGAGCGGTACCATATCCTTTATGCTTTTCAAAACCATATTCAGGATATATTTCTGACCATCTTACCATCATTTTGTCCCTGCTTACTTTTGCCAAAATGGATGCTGCAGCGATCGAAAATGATTTACTGTCACCTCCTACAACCGCTTCACTTCTACCCCGAAGTTCAAATGGAACACGGTTTCCATCTATAAGGACATAAAGATCTGATAGATTCAGCTTCTCAACGGCTCTTTCCATAGCCGTTAAAGCTGCTTGAAGTATATTATCTTTATTAATGGCTTGAACACCGAGTGAATGGACTGCCCAAGCTTCGGCATGCTCAATGATCCATTGATATGCTTCTTCCCTTCGTTTTTCCGAGAGTTTTTTTGAGTCGCGGATCAATTCGTTATATGCATCCGGAGGGAACACCACGGCAGCAGCCGTTACAGGACCGGCCAATGGCCCGCGACCGGCTTCATCCACACCTACGATGATAGGGTGATCTTTGCGATAATTTTGATCAAATGCCTGAAGTGACCGAGCTTCACCCGACATAATTTATTTCTTTAAAGTTGAAGATTTTTTTGATGTTGTAGTTGAGCTTTTTTTGCTCTCTACTTTTTTTTCCTCTTTAAGCGGATCTTTTTCCTGGATCACTTCCTCTTTTACCGGTGTCTTTTTCTTAATGGGCTCAGTCTTTACCGTAACCGTTCCGTTATCTGTCGTAGTGGTCGAGCTTGGTTTTTTAGCCGGTGGATCATCGACTTCTTTTTTCTTGTATTGATATTGATCGGAAGTGCTTTTTTTCTGATCGTCCAGATCGATCTTTCCCTTGTTCTCAATACCGTCGGAAGGTTTAGGTTTAGGTTTTTCTATTTCCGGTTCGGGATCGGGTTTTGGATCAGGTTTTGGCTCGGGTTTCGGTGAGTGACCTGGGACGTTCACAATAATGATCGGGCCTTGGGGAGGTACTGGTGCCGGTACATATACATCCGGAGTATAATCAATGCTGACCGTAGAAGCATAGACCACTTCACCGGTTCCTACCTTAAAACATCTGACCGAGATCATATCTTCATGCTTGCCTCTTAATATCCGTCCATGAAGTATATAATCGGCTTGAAGTAATTTATTTAATTCGTAGCCCTCATTATCTATCAAATTTGTCAGGGTCAGTTCTCTTTCCTTAACGATCTCATAAAGCGATTCCCGTTCAATAACCATAGGATTACGATATCGGCTTAATCCCGAAATGACCATCTGCGCAAAAAAATCACCCCGGTTGATCCTGTCACCGTATTCATCTGTAAATGCAAGAACGGAAAGGGTCTGTCTTCCATAACGTCTAAAGCGACGCGCTAATTTTCTTGCAATGAACTTCGCAGCTTCTTCTTCGCTATCCAAAGTGATAAAAGGTTCATTATTCTGGAAATAGCGATCGTAGTCATACTTTCCATAATAAGTGCTACATGAGCCGAGCATTAAAATGATAAGTGCAAATATCACGAGTTTCTTCATATTTTCCCTTTCTTAATTTCTATGTGAAAAATATATGAAATTCTTTCATAAGTTGGAAGAATTATTCCCGTTGAAGAAGGTAATTCCCAAATAAAATATATTGCTGTGGAAGGATGCATTTACTATTAATTGATAATATATCATTTTCATAATTCAAAAATTCTTTGCCCATTTGTAATTTTATTGAAAGTCCTTCATTTTGAGGTGTAACTTCGATCTTGGTATTTCCGCAATAAATGATAGTGTCATTTTTAATTTGCATATAATCCTCTTCAATGGCTTCATCTATCTTGGGTATCAGTACCTGACACTGGGGATACTTCCTGCGAATTGATCCGATATTCGAATTCCTACCTTTTTTCCAAGTACTTATTACGATCGTCACATTATTTATTCCCCATTGATCAAGTATAGGCTGAATATACCTATCATGATCATTGTAATTAAAATACGCGGCACCGGTATCAATGATCAAAGCCTGTCTTCCTTTTCGATAAACGATCGATTCTCCCCTTTTTAACGCCAACTGCACAAGTTCCGGACGAGTACTGAAATAAAACCAGATCGAACATGATAAGATCACGGTAATTATTGAGCGGTTTCTCCATTTCTTCTGATCAATACAAATAAATATCAAGCAAACAATAAATGCTGTCAGGATAATTGGTTTCCAATATGAAGATATTTGGATCGTCCAAATGCCGGAACGGGATGCAAGTCTCAAAACTCCGCGAAATACATTCAGGCTTAGATCCAGTGCCTGGATATTAAGATCAGCTATTATTGATGAGATATAGATACCCGGCAAACATAAAATAGCGCAGATCATAACACAAAATGTCAGGGGAATAACCAATATATTCAGTAACATTGAAGCGATCTGCAGAGAATTGAAATAATATATTGCAACCGGTGATGTAAATAAAGCGGCACTCAAAGAAACAGCAAGCATATCAAGAATATAGCGAACGAGTGGACTTTTTGCTTTAGTAGAGAACCAGGATCGTATTTTCGGATAGGCGATCAAAATTCCAAATACAGCGGAAAATGAAAATTGAAAGCCCAGATCCTGAATCGAGAAGGGATTGGCAAGCAGTAAAATGACAGCAGAAGCCGCAACAGCATTTAATGCCTGGTATTTTCTTCTAAAGACAGGTGCAAAGATCAGCATGACCGACATGAGTGAAGAGCGAATTACCGAAGGTGAACCTCCTGTAATAAAGCAGTAAAATATTAAGAAAAATGCTATTAAAAACACACGCGCCAAGCGAGGAATGCTTAAGCTTAACAATATCTGATAGATGATCAATATGATCAATCCAACATGCAATCCGGATACAGCCAACAGATGACTTACACCCAATTGTCTGAACAGGCTGGCTATACAAACCGGTATTTCGGATTTTAAACCTAAAAGCAGACCATTGACCAAACTTCCCTTTTCTATTCCCAACACAGATAAAAAACGAACTGATATATCTGATCGTACCAAGTAGGAAAAATTATTTATGTGGCGTTTTATACCCAAATCTTCAATTTTAGCATGTTTCTCAACTTGAAAACTATGGGTCAAACCATGAACTTTAGCATAATTCAAGTAATTGAACACATAGGGATTTTTGTTTGATGTAATCGACAGGCATTTTACATGAGAAACATAATAAATTCTGCCCGGGATCAATACAGGTAATCCTTTTTTGGCATAAAGCGTTCCTTTGATTACTTGAGGACCGATCTTTGTTTTAACAATATACGATTTAATAAAATATGGGGTCGTTTTCTGTTTTAATACTTCCAGTTCCATTTCGGATCTTATTTCGGGAATAGCATGTTTTTCCCGGAATTGGGCTTCAGCCAATGATATCCTCAAACTACCACAAAGGACAATACAGCAAATAAATAATATTTGGATCCACTGTTGATCTTTGAAAATGACCAAAAGAATTATCGTGATGAACAGAACAAAGAAATTAATAAGTAGTGGGACCCTGATGATCATTCCAATGATAATGCCCGTACAAAAATACAGCATATAACGAAAAGCAGGCAAACCCTTAGTTGTCATACATCCCCCTAAACAGCCAAAAGTTATACAAAAATAAAAAAGGAACCCACTTTTTATCATGAGTTCCTGATATGTGTGATGTATGTCACTAAATTATTTAAAATGATTGATCAATGGCATTTTCCTACCTTGACCGAATGCATTGGAAGTCACTCTCAAACCCGGAGCAGCTTGCCAACGTTTATATTCAGTGATGCGGATCATATTTAGAATGCGGTTGACCAGCTCAGGATCTCCTGTTTTCTTTATCAATTCGTCAATTGGTTTATTGGTCAAGAGTTCATCTACAAGAGGACTGACCACCTCATAGTCAAAAGGATCGTATTGATCTTCGGCCAATTCTGCAGACGGTTTTTTATCAATTGTATTTTGAGGAATAAGGTCAAAACCATACTGCTCATTGAGGTATCTTGACAGAGTATAAACATCTATTTTATTCAGATCTGAGATCGGGCCAAGGGCACCACACATATCACCATAAAGTGTGCAATATCCAAGAGCGATCTCAGTTTTATTGCCTGTTGTCAAAACCAATGCATTTTTTTTATTGGCAATGGACATTAAGATCGTTCCCCGTATTCGTGCCTGTAGATTTTCCTCGGCCAAACCGAACGACGTTCCGGCAAACTGCTTCTTTAAAGAGTCTAGAAAACTTTCATATACGGATTCAACTGATATCTCATTAAAATGGATACCAAGATTTTTTGCCAATTGTTCGGCATCCTTAATAGAATGATCGGAAGAAAATTTTGATGGCATGGCAAAACCATACACATGATTTTTCCCTAAAGCCTCTGCAGCTAAAACTGCGACTAAAGCCGAGTCAATTCCTCCACTTAAGCCAATAACGGCATCTTTAAAACCGCTTTTATAAAAATAATCCCTGATACCTAGCAATAATGCTGTTCTAAGTCCTTCCATATCTTCAGGATGTGGTTCCGGCAATTTATTTACCGCTTCCCCATTTTTCAACTCACAGTACCCAATCGCTTCTTCCGATGCCGGTAAATAGCTTGCAAAATCACCATTTATATCAATTGCAAAACTATTACCATCGAAGATCAGTTCATCTTGTCCACCGACAAGATTATTATAAATAAATGGTATCTTGTTTTCATGTACTTTTTCACGGACCAAAGCGATGCGTTGCTTGATCTTGTCAACCCGAAAAGGAGAGGCATTGGCATTTAGAATTAAATCCGCTCCTTTTTTTGCAAGTTCACGGGTGACCTTTGTTTCGTAGCGGTCATCCCAAAGATCTTCACAGATCTCAATCCCAAGCTTATATGATCTGCCTTTGATATCTATTTTAACGGGTTCCGGATTGTTCACATAACTGAAATATCGTAATTCGTTAAAAACATCATAGGTGGGTAAATTGATCTTATGCACATGGTCAACAATCTCACCATTCCGGATCACCGCAACAGCATTCCATCGTTTTCCTTCAAATTTTCTAACATAACCCACGATCGCGATAATATCTTTCGTATATTTCGCAACCTCATTTATCTTCTTTTTATTCGCTTCAATAAATTCATCTTCAAGTACCAGATCTAATGGAGGATATCCACAAAGAGCTAATTCCGGAAAAAGAATTATATCCGCTTTATTACTTTGTGCCGTTGAAATTGCTTCAATGATCTTTACGGCATTGCCATTGATATCACCGACTGTACAATTGATTTGTGCGAGTGCAATTTTTAGATCCATAATTATCACATTTTTATTGAGAATTGTTGAAATATTTTTTCTTCAATGACAGGTTCATAAACGATCCTTGCCACTTGTGCCCTTGAAGGACCTTGTTTTAAATGATCAATATATGTCAGAATATCATCTTCATTACCTTGTGCAATAATTTCCACTTCTCCCCTGCTGATATTGCGTACAAATCCCTTTATATTCATCTGGTCGGCTTTTTGTTTTGCATACCAACGGTATCCCACCATTTGAACGGTGCCGGAAACAGTCAATTTATTAGTAATGATATTCATAAAAAAAAGAACCCGGGGAGTTCCCCGGGTCATTCATGTTAAAGTAAGTTCTTTAGGCGAGTCTCGAGGTCACTCTTCGGAACATTGCCGATCACCTGATCGACGATCTTACCTCCTTTTACATAAAGAAGTGTAGGAATTGAGCGAATACCGAACTGACCGGCGACCATGGGTGAATTATCTACATTCACCTTAGCTACGACCATTTTGCCTTCGTATTCTTTAGCAAGTTCTTCGAGTTTGGGGGTTATCATACGGCAGGGCGCACACCAGGGTGCCCAGAAATCCACGATGACGGGTAAAGGGTTCGCCAATACCTCCGCCTGAAAATTTTGGTCTGTTACTTCGACCGTTAATTGTGACATATATTCTCCTTTATTTTTTATCCGGCGGAATATAGTAATTTTTTATTCAATGTGTTATGAAATTCTACGATCTTATCCATTGAATTATCTCTTTTAAAGTTGCTCTCTTTCCATACATAAGCAAGGTGGTCCTAAAAATCTTGGATCCGGCCCAGGTGATCCCCGCGATCCATGCCAAAAGATATAACATCATCAATAATATTTCCCATAAGGGAGCCGAAAGTATACCGATCTTTAGAATCATCATAAAGGGGGTTGTCAAAGGAATAAATGAGAGTATTCCGGTTAAAGGTGTATCGGGATTCATTATGATGGGTTGGATCAGCATAATGGGTAAAATCGCAAAGAGTGATAAGAATCCAACCGATTGTTGGGCTTCTCTTTCATTATCGAATAATGATCCTAAACTAACATATACGGCTGCGTACATAAAGTATCCCATAATAAAATAGAGAAAATACCATAAAATATTCGGTGTAAATACATCAGCCGGACTCAAATCGATATTCAACATTGTGCCACCGTAGATACTAAAAATAAAGATGATAACAAGATAGATCGTTATTTGAATTACTCCGAGCATACCAATGCCGATGATCTTACCTGCCATCAATTCATTGGATTTGATACTGGACATCAGTATCTCGATAATACGATTTGAGCGTTCTTCAATAACGCCACTGATCAACATTGATGAACTCATGACAATTCCCATTACAAGTAACCAAAGAAAGACACCCGGCACACCATAGCGGACGATCAGATTTGATCGAACAGCATTACCACTTTGGCCAATCTCATAAATCGTAACATCCGGGCGCTCCAAAACATAGTCCATATCTTCTTTTGTCAGACCAAGTGCAACAATGCGCTTCTCCATGCTATATTGGCGAATTGTGCCTTTCAACTCTGATATTTCCTCAAGTCCTACGTCATTATTGTGATATATTTGTATTTCAGCGTTTTGCATGAAATCAGGCTGTATAACAATGACAATACTGGCAATATTGTCTTTTATCAGGGTTTGGATCAAGGTATCATGATTCTCTGATGTTGTTTCATATTCCTGGATGGTATAAATTCCTTCACTATCATCAGTGGTGATCTGTTTATTCAGATGTTGAGATACTTCTTCATAAATCCCATTCCCTTGATCAATAATACCCATATCTTTTGCTTCAATGTCTCCACTAAAGGCAAGAATTGATGGAACAATGGAAATAAGTAAGATAATAAAAGGCATAAATACAGATACGATAAATGCCTTTGACTTTAATCCCCGACGCAATTCCCATTGAGCGATGGTCAGTGTCTTATTCATCTGAATCTCCTATCAGTTCGATAAAAGCTTTATCTAAACTGCCACCATGTTTTTCCATAATATCTTTTGTTTTTCCCATTGTAATGATCTTGCCTTTATGGATCAGGCACATGGAATCACAATTCTCTTCAACTTTAGCCATCTGATGTGTACTGAGTATGATAGTGTGTTCCTGTGCTTTGAAGTCCTTGATGACATCCTGTAATATCTTTTGATTAACAGGATCCAGACCCGTAAACGGTTCATCTAAGATCATTAAGATCGGATCATTGATCACAGCTATAATGAACTGGACCTTCTGTTGATTCCCTTTTGAAAGTTCTGCGACTTTCTTATCCGCAAGTTCTTCTATTTTTAGTCGGGAAAACCAGTAGTTCGCTCTTTCTTTTACTTCGGATTGGGGTATTGACTTCAGTTTGCCAAAATACTCAACAACATCCCTTACCTTAGCTTTCTGATAGATACCTCTTTCTTCGGGCAAATAACCGATACGCTTATGATCACATGTTGTACTGGGTTCTCCATCAATGGTAATTAATCCTGAATCGGGTTGAATAATATCCATGATCATTCGAAGTGTTGTAGTCTTTCCGGCACCATTGGGTCCCAGGAATCCAAAAACTTCGCCAACGGGTATGTCTAGGGAAATATCATCTACAGCCTTGACTCCTGTAAAAGCTTTATTGATATGATCAATTTTTAACATATTACTTCCTTTAAATGATCATGAGATTCAAATACGTTAATATTGGAGTTTGGAAGATTGAGATCACAAGGTGCTGTTTTTCAGGTAAAATGCAAGCAAGTATTTAGTGCTTCGATTTTTCCTGTTTAGCCTCTGCCTTATCTTCCATCTCCTTTTCCCCTGCTTTAATTATTTGTTTTACAAGCATTAGATGTGCATCACATTGCTTTTCGCTTGCAATTCCCTTTGCAAATTTCACAAGATCCGCATAGTGAAAGAATTCTTTTAATTCATTCATGTATTCGGTATTTATCTGCACTGCCAAGACCGGTATTAATTCTGTCGTTGTCAATTCCTGTAAATGAATATAGTAAATGTTCTCAAAATAATCTCTACTAATATACGTCAGTTCCAGGTAGAATTTTTTCCATTGCTTCTTTTCAGGATAATGTTTCTTTTCTAATTCATTTAGAAAATGCCCCGCTTTTTCTTGGGGGGATTCCCATATTTCTTCAATTATAGTACTTTTTCTCGATTTATACTTAATTCCAACAATAAGCAATATAACACTGCCGAAAAGCAAGAAGATCGCAATGAGAAGTTCCCACCAGGTCATTAAAGCCAAGGGAAGCGGTGGTGTCATGGCTACAGGAGTTAAACTGTCATCAAGAATAGAATTGATATAAATATATTTTTCAGGTGTAAATATCGTATCGGGTTTTCCAAAACCGGTTGAGTCTGTTGCAATAACGGGCATAGGCGGTATATGGACAAAGCCGGTATCAAAAGCAACTGCCTCAATTTGAATATCCAATATTTTTCTGTGATTCTTGACTTTTTCGTTCGTTTGAATATCAAGTATTTGGATATCCTTGATCCATTCCAGAGGATTTGGAAGAACGAACATCTGTCGTTCTCCACCGGAAACCGAAATATTAAGTCGGATCCTATCACCGATATAAAATTGTTCATCATTGATCTTTAATCCCAGCTCAACTTTCTGGCCAAAAAGAATACCAACGATCATAATAAAGAGAACAAATCGTTTCATCGGTACTGGTGCTTTCCTCGAGTTTTAAAAAAACGGTTCAAAGGTTCAATATAGGATACATCTGTAGCAATATGGATCAGATCCGTCTTATTTTTTCTACACATTCTTTCCAATTCGTCAGTTCTTTTTTTATAATGTTCGGCATATTGATCCCGTACTTGCTTTACGGAAGTATCAATAAGCATTTTTTCTCCCGTTTCGGCATCATAACAGGAGAATAGACCGATATTTGGAAGTTCTTTATCCAATGGGTCAACTACATGAATCATGATAAGGTCATGTTTATTGGCAACAGCTTTAAGAACATTATCAAAATCCGTATCATAAAAATCAGAGATCAGGAACACAATACTTCGTTTATGTGCAACACGTGACAGAAACTGTAAGGCATTTTCTATCCGGGTTCCTTTTCCTTCGTATTCTCCGAATAGAACCTCGCGAATGACCTGCATGGCATAGCCTTTACCTTTGCGTGGTGAGAGATACTTTTCCACATCATGAGTAAAATTGATCAATCCAACCTTGTCACCGTTACGTATGGCAGAGAAGGCCAATACGGCACATATTTCTGCAGCGATCTCACTTTTATAACGCTTGGTACTGCCCACTTTTCCGGAAGCGGAAACATCAACTAAAAAATAAACGGTCAGTTCCCGTTCTTCTTCCATGACTTTAATAAATGGTTTATTGTTCCGTGCGGTTACATTCCAATCGATCATTCTGACGTCATCACCCGGCTGATATTCCCGAACCTCGGAAAAGGACATGCCTTTTCCTTTAAAAATAGAACGGTACTCTCCGGAGAACACGTCATTTACGATCCGGCGTGTCTGGATCTCAATTTGTTTTACTTTATGTAAAATCTCTCGGGATAGCATTAGGGTACCGGAATTGTATCGAACACCGTTTGAATAATATCTTCAACCGTTACATCTTCCGCTTCCGCTTCAAATGAAAGCAGAACGCGATGACGCAATACATCCATACCTATCTCATGTATATCTTCCGGTGTAACATAGCCGCGATGCTGCAAGAAAGCATGCGCTTTTGCTGCAAGAACAAGATTCAAGGAAGCTCGTGGTGAAGCCCCAACATCTATAAGTCCGGTAATGGATTCGATATTATATTTTTCGGGATAACGGGTTGCAAAGACGATGTCCGTCACATATTTATGGATCTTTTCATCAACATAAATACTACGTACGATATTCCGTGCATCCATGATCTGTTTGGGTTTAACGACAGATGATATTTTTTCAGGTAATACATTTGAAGTCATTAAAGTCAACATATCCATTTCTTCTTCTTGAGAAGGATAATCGACTTTTACTTTAAGCATAAAACGGTCAACCTGAGCTTCAGGTAAAGGGTAGGTTCCTTCCTGTTCGATAGGGTTTTGCGTTGCCAGAACCAAGAAAGGCTCCTGCAAAGGATATGTTTTATCACCAATAGTAACTTGTTTCTCCTGCATTGCTTCCAATAAAGCCGCCTGAACTTTTGCCGGTGAACGGTTGATCTCATCGGCAAGAATAATATTAGCAAATATCGGGCCTTTCTTGACATCAAACGATGATTCTTTCTGATTATAGATCAAGGTTCCTATTAAATCCGAGGGTAAAAGATCAGGTGTGAACTGAATTCTATGAAAGGTCGTATGAATTGCTTGTGCAAGTGATTTTACTGCCAGAGTTTTTGCCAGACCGGGGACACCCTCAAGCAAAATATGTCCTTCAGCCAGCAGTCCGATCAGCAAACGCTGAACCATTTTTTCCTGACCGATCAATACTTTTTTTAATTCATTCTGGATAGTGTCTAAAAAAACACTTTCTTTTTGTATCTGCTCGTTCAATACTGCAAGATTAAAGCTCATAGTTACCTCTTCTGTTCACTGCTTCCGCTTTTCATAATATCTTTAAGCTCTTCTATCTGATCAAGTTCTTTACCTAGATTGCGTAATTCAAATTGTACGGATTCGACCAAAGGATGTTGCGGGTAATTCCGAACGAATTTTTCATATTCCACTTTAGCACGGTCATATTCACCCATAATGTTCGCAAGGGTATAGCCGGCCATAAACCGGGCTTTAGGTGCATCGGCATGAGAAGGATACTCATCTGCTATATAGGTATATTTTTCGATACAGACTTCAAATTCCTGAAGATCACCGGCATGGATCTCGGCCATACGGTAGAGTGCCTTAACAGCCAGATCATCATCCGGATAAACATTTGTAAGTTTATCGAAAGTTTTAATTGAACGGGTGATTTTTTCCTGCTTATACAATTCTGTTCCATCTTGAAACATTTCTTCAGCTGTTCTGTTATCTGAACAGGAAAAGACCAATAGACTTATCAACAACAGGGTGATAAATTGTTTTTTCATTTTACTTAACTCCTAATTTTCATTTCAATTCGAATAATTTAAATTATTTTAAGCCTAAAAGGCAAATAAAAGTCCAAAATTAATCATTTCATACCATTTCCTACCCTGGTCCCTGTCTAAAGCAATATTCGGATCATTCAACAGGATAGGAAATTCGACCCGGATCGGGCCGATCGGGGTTTTGTAATATATTCCAAAACCAGTATTCACATAATAGGAATCCCAGTTTGCGATCGTTGTCAAATCGTTATCAAGTCTACCAGCATCAAGAAATACGTCAATACCAAAGTTCCAAGGTAAGTCAAATCTCAGCTCAACATTTGCCATCATTTTCGCATTCCCGGCATAGATGGTTCTGGTCGTTGAATCGTTTATCGCTACTTCATATTCATTTCCAATGGATTTTTTCCACCCGCGTAAGGTCGATTCACTTCCCAGCTGATAGAGATCAGTCGGATCAATAGATTTCATATCAAAGAACTGTCCTACTTCCAAACGACCTGCCAGTACCATATTTCGTGCTAAGCGTCCATAAGCGTTCACTGATGCATCAAGGCGGAAATACTCAGTTCCCGATTCTCTTTCCGCACCTAAAACATACCCGCTATATAGAAGAATGTTCCATCCTTTTGTCGGATAAATAAAGTTATCACGGTTATCAAAACGGGACTGTAAAGATATCTCGGTTTGTGGCTTAAATTCTTCCGGATTATTATTAAATTCGCTTTTAAAATTCTCCAAAGAAATAGAAGTTCTTGTGTAAATATTACGATTATATCTCCAAATACTTGATACATTTACACCATATTTTGTTCTGATCTCTCCCACTCGAATAGTATCAATTGAAGTTGATTCGCTAAAAGGCGAATACCCTTCCCGATCATAATACACTTTGAATGTTGTGGGTAAACGCAAAAATACGATCCAGGGGACCGTATATGCCAACTCGGCATTGATCAAATGTTCAACCTTAATGATATTTTGTAACTGGGCATCATATGTTAGCCCGGCTCGAAATCGATGCGCCCGATGGAACAGGTTCTTATGGGTCCATTCCGGTTGAATATATAAAGAAGAGTATGATATCTTTTTATTGTAACTTTGCCTGGCTCCAAGTTCAAAATCAAATCGTCTCTCTTTACTTTCTATCACTGATACATTAAGATCCAAAGTTTGTGTTGATATGTCTTGATTGACCGGGACAATGTTCACTGAATTAAATGTTCCCATTTCATAAATTCGATCCTGAGTGCGATTAATTTTATCTAACTGATACGGTTCACCTTCTTCAATAATAAAATGTTTTCTGATATAAGGCTCACCAACGTTCTTATTTCCGCTTAATTTGATCTTGTCAATATTATATGAAATATCTTCATTGATATTGAGCGCGATCTCAAGGTCTTTACTCCAATCATATTCCTCCCGGATCCCGGCGAATGGATGCCCAAGCTCACTGTAACGGGAAAGGATCTTCTTAAAGTTGTTATAGTAAATATATTGCCTGAAAGGTTCTCCGACTTTCACTTCCAGTAATTCAAGAACTTCTCCATCTGTCAGAAGCGTATTCCCTTCGATCGAGATCTGTTTGATCAGATAGCGTTCATTTTCGTCAATATTAAAATATAGATGCAGTTCTTTTTCCTGATTAATAATAAGAGAATCCCGTACATCGCAATTCAGGAATCCTTCACTGATGTAATAATTTTTTAATGACTTAGCTTGAGATTTTATATAACGATATGTGATTCGCTCCATTGCCCTTTGTGTTCTTGCGGGTTTTATACCAACATAACGCTTCAACTGTCTGTCTGTAAAACTCGTATTACCGTTATAAAATACTTCCTGTAAGCGGTATTCGGACAGAATATTTGAATTCTGAGCGAATAATGATCCAACTGATAGTAAGATGAGTATAATTTTACGTATGCGTTTCATCAATATTGCAACCTCAATCGGATAGCTCCCCCTACTTGCTCTTCATTTGCTTTTCCCACAATAGAAACCTTGTTATTTAAACGATATTCATATTCAATATTCAGAAGATCCGATTGTGATCCTTCATAGGTCAAATAGAAATTTCGTCCAATTCTGCCACCTATTACAAGAGCTGTAGTTTCATCAATATAGGTACCTTCAGTCCCCCCTTTGATGTCAATACGATCCAATCCGCCAACGCCCCCCAGTTTTCTTGCTTGCTGCTCAAGCGGGACCTCGGCTAAAGTCAGTAAAGCGGTCGCGGCAGAACCCAAATTAAAATTATTCCCCTCACTCCCTATTCCTGTTTCAACTACACCATCAAGTACACTTGCAATTTCCCCCACTGTCAGTACCTGAACGATCTCTGCCTGAGATTTTTCATTATTTTTATCAGAAAATGTTATCTCAGGATTATTTAATTCACCTGTAATTGATGCAATGATCTCATTATCACCATTCTCAATTTCTTTGTTTGCAATAATATTCAATCTATGATTGTTATCAAATTGATCAAGGATCAAACTTCCCTCATCCAGGACAAAAACAGATGCCCAATAGTTAAAGAAACCTTCTGTAACGAATAATTCACCACCCATTTTGGTACGGTCCTCTGACGCAAATTTTTGCAGTATCATCTCCCCATTCAATGTAGCATCGATGAATTGGTTACGAAAATAGACTTTATCGATGATCGCGTTAATGGAATAAGCAGTTTTTATCCTCCTTCTCTGTTCTGTTGATGCAACAGCCTCTTGTGCAGCTCTATTAAGACCGAATTCGATCAATCCTTCCCGAACCGTAGCATCACCGCTCACTGTCAATGTATCTCTACCGGTAATGGCAAGATCAACCGCTCCGGTAGTTAAATTTATGTTCTCATTCAAAGTTACGATCGACATTTGATCGCCTGTCAACTGTAGATTAAATTGCGGCCGGATGAGATAACGCATATCCATATCACCGGACAAGTCAAAATTATATTTGTTATTAATATTTTCCTTTTCAAGTCCTAATATTCCTGCCAGAGTATAAGAGACAGAAGACAACTTCCCTTTAAGTTCGACATCCATGATATTGTCTTTCATGATGGCTCCACCTTCTAAATTCTCGATCTCGTTCCCTAGGATCCCGAGGACAAGATGTCCATCCTTGACAGTTACTCTTCCGTTTTTAATGGGTTCCTTGAAATTACCTGTTATCTCTAATTCGGTATAGAGATCAGCATTGAATGATTCCATTAGATCAATAAAGGGAGTCAGATAGATCATTTCATCATCTGTGCCCTGGACATAAACATAAAGAGAACTGTCCCGGCTAAATCTTTCAGCCTCTGGCTGGAATCGCAAATCCATGAAGAAATTTGCGTTTCCCTGATATCTACCATTATCGGCAAAAATATCTACATCATTGAAGAATATTCGTTCGTTACGGTAATGGAACATACCTTTTATAGAATCACCTTCGATTTTCATGACAACCGGATCATCTATGAACATATTCGCATTCATGATCGGATCGTTGATCGTACCTGTAATTGTGCCGGATGTACTTGCATTCCCTGCGATATGAATTTTTTTAAAAATAAAAGGAAGTAATTTTGATAACCATACATTCTTAACATCAAGGTCGACATAAAGCGAATCCTGCGGAAGCATTTCTACGATCTTCCCGGCATGAAGATTAACACTTAAGGGTAATCTGCCTTTCAAAGCGATTTTTCTGTTATCGCTTATATCAAATCTGAAATCGTTGATATAAGCCATACTGTCAATATAATAAAGGTCGGATCTGATCCTGTTCATATCCAATCCGAACGCATGTGCCTTTTTTATGACCAAACCCGATCTGATCTCAGGATCATTTAATGTACCTGTAATATCAAGGTTCATATCCAGGATCCCGCTTACACTGTCCATTATGGTTGATATTAGGGGTAGCGAATTCAGTTCCGCACCAGCAATATTCATACTGGCATCGATTAAATCATTCTTAACATCAAGTGAACCGTAAAGAAGGGCATCGCGATAGAGGATATCATATCTTGATAATGAATATCCATCATCCGATAAGGTAAATGTAACAGGATCCAGTAAGTAAATATCTTCCCCTTGATACTGTCCTTTCAATGTTTGAACAGTAAATTCTTTGAGATCCTTTATCGACCCGGACATATTCATTAAATAATTCTCGTGACTTAAATCAAGATAGTCTAAATAGACCATATTTTCTTCAACTCTAATGTATGACTGAAGCGAACCGATCATAAAAGAATCTATCGTTGCATTCTCAAATGAGACCAATACAGCCCCACCCGGTTGTGAAATGGTTTTATTTGAAAACAAGGAAACATTTAAATTATTTACCGTATATGTCTCATATTTTAGAGTATCAAGATTAAAATTCATTTGAATATCAGGATCTTTTATCTCACCCAATATTTTTAGTGTTAAATATATATCATCCGCCTTGATCTCTCCTATATTGGGAATTTCAAGATCATTTAAAGAAGTAATATTTCCATAGATGTCAAGATCAACATTTTTCAAATTTTTAATGGTACCCCGCGCTTTTAATAAACCATCGGGCAAATAAATAAGATTGCTTGAATCAAGAACGATCTCATTCAATCCATGTAAAAGTATGTTGCCATTTAGCGTAGCTGTTTCCAAGCCAAACAAATCTTTGCAGTCAAAATCATAGTTGATCTTTAATCTTTCCTCCAGATATCCTGTTGCTCTTAAACGGCCCTGGAAATCAAAATCAGGTATGTTCTCAAGCCAATCTGAAGGTGTTAGAGCATAAGAAGAAAAGGTCGTAGTGATATATTTATCTTTTATCCCATAAGATCCATAGACCGATATATCTGTTCCCTGGTTCTTAAAAGTCGCTTGTAATAAATGAAGATAATCATCTTTATACTCAAGGTTGAGGGTAGAATAATCGATTTTTCGATCATTTAGGGTTCCTTTAAGACCAATGGTAGCAGTAAAAACCTTAAAATCACCCATGATATCAAGATCCAGATCTATCTTGTCATTTTCTTTGATCACAGGAAGTTCAATATAATCCTCAATAGCAAAATCCTGAATATTAAATGCAAATTGAAAACGGAAGGGTTCTACATACCGTATCTTTCCATTTGAAGTAATACGGGAATCATTGAATATAAAATTTAAATTGTGAAGTTTTGCAATATTGTTTTTAAAGACGATCTCGCTTGAAAGACCTTTTACATCAATACCTAAAGCTTCATTCTTCAATTTGAGGTCATTAATGGCAAGAACTGCACCGCCTCTTCTTCCGGAATAATGAAACTGCAAGTGATCTATAGTTTGATCGATCAAGGTATCCGGAGTTTCAATTTGTAATTTGGCATTATCGATCTTAATGGTATTCACCAGAAAATTCGGGAAATTGATCTCAGGTAAACCCGAACCTTTTTTATTACCTTCACCCAACTTTATATATATTTGAGGTTCTACCAGATGTAAACTGTCAAGATGTCTCCGACCAAATAATTCAAAAATTCCTTTATAATTGATATTTAATGTGTCAATTGTAAGAATGATCGTTGAATCCTCATTGGAAAATTCCAAATAGCTAGCTTCAAGACTCGTACGAACAGGGGTATTCATATCTTTAATTGATAATTGATAATTGAATTTACTGCTAATTTGTTGACGCAGAATTTTATAGACAATATTGAAACCGACGTCCGTTTTGGTTAAAAAGACGCCGGTGGATCCAATAAATAGAATCAAAAAGAATGTTAAGAAATAATATCGTTGTTTCTTATTATTTGCCATCTTTTTTCAATTTTACATGGTCTTCAGCAGCCTGTACTGTATTTTTCATTAACATTGCTATGGTCATTAAACCCACACCTCCCGGTACAGGTGTAATAGCAGAGCAACGTTCTTTCACTTCTTCAAAGGCAACATCACCGGTCAAACGATATCCCTTTTTACGACTTGCATCATCAACGCGATTCACACCGACATCGATCACAACCGCACCATTCTTAACCATATCGGCTGTAAGCATCTCAGGAACACCTGCGGCAACAATTAGGATGTCCGCCTGCAAGGTATGTTCTTTCATGTTCTTTGTTCCTGTATGACATATTGTTACAGTCGCATTAGCCAAATCTGATTTCTGGTACATGAGATTGAGCATCGGCTTACCAACGATGTTCGAACGACCGATGATCACAACATGTTTCCCTTTGGTCTCAATATTATAATAAGCCAGCATTTCCATTATACCGGCGGGAGTACAAGGTAATAAAGTTCCTTTCCCCTGTACTAATCTTCCAACATTTATGGGATGAAAACCATCTACATCTTTTTTTGAAGATATCCGTTCAATGATCTCCATTTCATCAAGATGTTTAGGTAAAGGCATTTGCACAAGAATACCATGAAAACGATCATCTTCATTGAGTTGATCGATCAAGGTATTTAATTCATCTTGACTTGTTTCCACAGATAATCGAATAGTTTCCGAATAAATCCCCAGGGATTCGCAAGCTCGTGCCTTATTCCGTACATAAACCTGCGATGCGGGATCTTCTCCCACTAATACTACAACCAGTCCCGGATAAACATTCTTGCTCTTACATGCTTCTATTCGGCTTCTCAAGCCATTTTTGACAGCCTCGGCAACCTCTTTACCATATAAAATCTTTTTTTTCATATTTACCATTTATTTTGCAAATCCAATTGAACGATGCTCACGCAGTACAGTCACTTTGATCTGTCCCGGATAAGTCAATTCAGCCTGGATTCTATCGGCAATATCTTCTGCCAACAGATCTGAAGCAGCATCATTGATCTGAGTTTCTTCAACGATAACCCGGACTTCACGACCGGCCTGGATGGCATACGTTTTGTTCACACCTTTAAAACTATTTGAAATTTCTTCCAATTTTTCCATACGGTGAATATAATTTTCAAGTGTTTGTCCACGAGCACCACGACGGGAACCGCTGATTGAATCGGCTGCCTGAACCAAAGCTGAGATCGGATTATTCATTTCAACTTCTTCATGGTGTGATTCGATCGCGTTAACAATTATTTTATCTTCTTTGTTTCGTTTGGCGATCTCACCGCCGATGAGTGCATGTGTTCCTTCGACATTTCTGTCGATGGCTTTACCGATATCATGCAAGAAACCGGCACGCTTTGCTATTTGTCCATCCATACCCAGTTCCGCAGCCATCAGGCCACAAAGCCAACCGACTTCAATGGAGTGTTTCAAAATATTTTGGCCATAAGATGTACGGTATTTCAAAGAACCGATATAATGCATCATTTCTGAATTGAAGGGTGGCAATGAGAGTTCCATGGTAGCTTCTTCTGCAGCTTGAATAATGGATTCTTCCACCTCTTTATTTGCTTTTTCTATCATTTCTTCAATGCGGGCAGGATGAATTCGACCGTCCTGGATCAATTTTTCCAAGGCCAGGCGTGCAACTTCACGACGAACCGGATCAAAACCCGATAATACAACTGCCTCCGGGGTATCATCAACGATAAGTTCAATACCGGTCAGTGCTTCAAAGTGACGGATGTTCCGGCCTTCACGACCGATCACCCGACCTTTCATCTGGTCATTGGGAAGCGGGACGACAGCTACTGTAGATTCTGAAGTATGATCAGCTGCTGAACGCTGAATAGCTTCAATAATGATCTTCTTGGCTTCTTTATTTGCATTTAGGATCGCCGATTCCTTAATATCCTTTACTTTAACCTGGGCTTCAACGCGTGCTTTTTCATATAAACTGTCTTTTAATGTCTGTTTGGCTTCTTCACGGGACAAGCCGGCTATCTTTTCAAGTTTGCTTTGTTGCTCGTCAATGAGATTCTCGATCTCTTCTTCTCGTTTGTTAATATCCTGATCTTTTGTCTTCAGGTCCTGATCATATTTTTGTAAAGAATCATAGCGCAGATCAATACTTTCGATCTTACGTTCTAAATTATTTTCCCGTTTCTGCATTTCGCGTTCTGAATTTCTGATATCCCGCAATTTTTCGTTATATTCATCTTCAGATTTCTGCTTAATACGGATCGCTTCATCTTTTCCTTCTAAGATCAGTTCTTTTTTAAGCGTTTCACCTTCTTTGCGTGCGCTTTCCATTAAGTCGAATTTATAGTTCTTCATACTACCGAGCTGTGAGCGGTAAATAATAAAAACAATAAACGCAGCCAATAATGCTGCTCCAGCAATAGCTATTACAATGCCGATATTCATGTTTACTCCTTTTACTTAAATGGAGCAATCAGGTATTATTGAGATGATCATCGATATATTCGATCAATGATTCAGAATGGCTCTGAATGTATTCCTCAATGGATTGGTTATCCAGCTTTAATTGAAATAATTCACCGGCAATATTCAAAGCTGCAATGATCGCAACTTTTTCAATCGTGGTCGATCCGGGCATATTTGCACCGACTTCCATCATCTTTTCATTCACAAAGTCCGCTACCTTATGAATGAATTCCGGGTCCTTCCCTTTAAGAGGAAACTCCTGGCCATAAATAGTGACCTTTAAGGGTTTATCCTCCGGGAATTCAAGTTCCACGGTATTGGGGTCGGGGTCATACTTCTGCATGTTCGATCCACTCCGATATTTGCGCCAACTTTTTGCTAATGCGTTCTATTTGACTTTTACTTAAAACAATATCGTCATTAGCGGAAGTTCCCTTTTGTTTTGCAAGAACATCGAGGGTTTGGTGTATTTTTTTTTCTAAAAGTTCAAAAGAGCTGATATCCATTACCTTAATTGAGCTCCATATTGATTCTTCAAACGTTCAAATAACTTATTCATCACATCATCGATCACTTCATCCTTCAGTGTTTTCTCATCACTGCGGAATTCCAAGCGAAGGGATAATGCCTTTTTATCTTTACCAAGCTTCTCGTTATCAATGTACACATCATAGAGCACAAGGTCAACGAGATATTTGCCTCCGTTTTGTTTAATTTCATTAAATATTGCCGTTGATTTTGCTTCCTTATCCATAACCAAAGACATATCGCGGAAGATCGAGGGAAATTGCGGTACCGGCACATATTGTTTTTTGCTATTATACCAGCTGAATAATTTACCGATCTGCAATTCCATTACAGCAACAGGATACTGTAGCTGTAGTTTTTCAAAATATTCCATTTTATACTGTCCGATCTTACCGATTACAGCTTTTTTTACAACAATATCATATAATATTTCAAATTCGTTCCGATCAGTATTTTCTTTAAGTTTATAATTAAGATCATAACTGCTGAGAAGATGTTCAAGAATACCCTTCATATAAAAAATATCAGCAGCCTTATCTTTATCAGTCCAATTCAATCCCCAAACCGGCGCTGAACAAAGAACACCCAAATTGTAATGTTCTTGAGCATGAGTATCGGTATGGTCGCTTTTTTCAATAACATTAGCCAGTTCAAACAAGCGAATATTATTGCGTTTTTTTAATGCGTTAGAACGCAGACTACCCAGCAAGGACTGGATCATATCCGTACGAAGCATATTCATTTCTACCGATAAAGGATTCATTATCTTCAGAGGCGTATATCCCCAGATACCGGAATTGGCATTTAGTTCATTAACCAAAGAATTGTTCACAGCTTCATGCATGCCATAACCCACAAAGAAATTTCTAATATCGGTCAGGAAGGGATGAAATTTATCATATTCTTCCGCAACAGATATTTTCATTCTATTCATAGATGGGATCTTATCAAGATTATTGACGCGAAGAACTTCTTCAATAAGATCGATCTCTCGTTCTACATCAGGACGGAAAGTAGGTATCTTGACAGTTAAAATATTATCTTCATCCTTGATGATCTCAAATTCCAGTTTTTCAAGTGTTGTCTTACATTCTTCTTTAGATATTTCGATCCCGGTAACGCGCTTGACATGATCAATGCGCAATTGTGCCGTCTGAGGTTTGATGAGTGACGGGTAAATATCGATCATACCTTTAGCCAAAGTACCACCGGCAAGTTCAAGAATAAGTGAAGCTAATCTATTTTGAGTATATATAAGCGTTTCATTGGGATCAGTACCCCTCTCAAAGCGTTTTGAGGCATCTGTATATAATTGCTGTTGTTTAGAACCCTTACGGATCACTGCGGGAGTAAAATAAGCACTTTCGATCAGCACGTTGGTAGTAGAATCACTGACTTCCGATTCCGTTCCACCCATAATACCCGCAAGTGCTACGGGCGATTGTCCGTCGCAAATAAGAAGCACATCTTTGCTCAACTTGCGTTCTTTATGATCTAGAGTCTCAAATTTTTCATTTTTTTGTGCAAAACGCACATTGATGGTACGATTTTTCAGATTATCAAGATCAAAGGCATGCAGGGGATGTCCGGTTTCCATCAGAACATAATTGGAGGCATCCACTACATTATTGATCGAACGCAAGCCTAATGCTTCCAGGCGATCTACCATCCATTCAGGTGAGGGACCGATCTTTAGACCCTGGATAACACGGGCTGTATAACGGGGACATCCTTCAGGTGCCGTTATCTCTACTTTAGCAATTTCGTTAATATCCGGACCGCTCTCAACCAGATTCAAAGGAGCTTTCTTAAATACTTTTCCGGTAATGGCAGCGATCTCACGGGCTACTCCCCAGTGTGACATAGCATCAGGACGATTGGCCGTTATATCAATATCCAGGATTTTGGATGATGCAAAATATTCATCATAAGGTGTTCCCACCTTGTGCTCACCTTCCAAAACAATAATACCGTTATGATCATCACCCAGACCAAGTTCATCTTCAGCGCAAATCATTCCTTCAGAGTGTTCACCTCTGAGTTTGGCATTCTTAATCTTAAAATCAGGGGTTAATTGAGTACCGACGGTTGCAACGGGTACAAATTGGCCGGCATCGACATTGGGTGCACCACACACAATGTTCAAGGCCTCTTCGCTTCCTACATCCACTTTACAAACAGATAAGGTATCGGCATTGGGATGTGCTTTTCTTTCGAGCACCTTTCCTACGACTACACCTTCCGGGATGCTTTTACCAACTTCTTTCAATACACATTCTAAGCCGGCAACTGTTAGCTTTTCCGCCAATTCATCAAGCGGCATATCAATATCAATGTAATCTTTTAACCAATTTATCGAAACGATCATTTTATTCTTCCAAATTTAGAACTGTTGCAGAAATTCTATATCATTTTCAAACAAAATACGGATATCATTGATACCCAAACGCATCATAACCATGCGTTCAACTCCAAGTCCAAAAGCATAACCCGTATATTTTTCCGGATCATAATTTACTGCTTTCATAACATTGGGATCCACCATACCACAACCCATGATCTCAAGCCATCCGGTATGTTTACAGACCCGGCATCCTTTTCCGCCACAAAGGAAACAGGATACATCCACCTCTGCTGACGGTTCAGTGAAAGGAAAATAAGAGGTGCGGAATTTGATTTTTACATCCTTGCCGTAATACATGCGGCAAAACAACTCAATTGTACCTTTAAGGTCAGCAAAAGTAATATCAGTATCGATATACAGACCTTCGATCTGATGAAAAAGACAATATGAGCGTGCAGAGATCGCTTCATTACGAAATACTCGTCCGGGAGCAACTATACGAACCGGCGGTTCATGATTGAACATGTAACGAGTTTGTACGGGTGATGTGTGTGTTCGAAGAATTCCACCACCTTCGGTATAAAAAGTATCTTGCATATCCCTGGCCGGATGGTTTGGCGGGAAATTCAGGGATTCAAAGTTGAACCAATCGGTTTCCACTTCGGGTCCGTAGGCGATATCAAATCCGAGACGCTGAAAAATTGACAGCATGTCATCAACCGCTTGAGTCAAAGGATGTCGCGAGCCTTTAGGCATGGAATAACCCGGCAGAGTATAATCCACCCATTCTTTTTTGCCTGGACCCGAGGAAAATTCAGACGATTTGACATCAAGGAGATCTTGCAGGTCAATTTTAAGTTTATTTAGCATTTGCCCGACATCTTTTCTAGCTTCAGGAGAAATTTCTCCCATTAAAGAAAAGAGACCTGCCACCTTGCCTTTTCTCCCCAAAAAAGTATTTTTAACTTCTTCAAGAGAGAAATGATCTTTGGCTTTGGCAAGCGCTTCTTTAAACTGCTTCTGAACTTCAAGTATTGTATCTTTGGTCATATTGCAATTTTTTCGTATTTATTGCCAATCGTTCCGGCATCTACCGGACGGGCATGGTTAATCATCTCTGTTAGCTAAATTATTTTTTTACGGTTTCGACCAACTTTGCAAATGCTTCTGGCTGATGTATAGCCATTTCACTTAGCTGTTTCCGATTAATTTCCACACCCTTCTCACCGAGTAGATGAATGAAGCGAGAATAACTCAAGCCATGCTGACGTACGGCAGCATTGATTCTTGTGATCCATAATTTGCGAAAATCACGTTTTTTCTGGCGGCGATCACGGTAGGCATAGAGCCAACCGCGTTCAACAGCTTCTTTTGCAGTTTTGTATAATTTACTACGCGCACCGAATTGCCCTTTGGCAAGTTTAACGATCTTGCGGTGTCTGCGATGTCTTGGTACTGAACTATTTGCTCTTGGCATTATTAAACTCCTTTTAAGCCACCGGGATTATATACCCAGCATTCCTTTTACACGTTTTTGATCTGCGGATGAAATTCCAGCTTGCTGACGCAATTTTCTTATCCGCTTTGTGCTTTTTTTCGTCAGAATGTGACTTGCATAGGCTTTTTTACGTTTAATTCTGCCTGATCCGGTTACCTTGAACCTTTTTGCTGCACCACGATTTGTTTTCATCTTGGGCATGGATGTCTCCTTACTTTTTGGCGGCGAGATAAGCCGTGAGAAAGCGCCCTTCTTGTTTAGGGGCTTTATCGATCTTTGCAACATCTTCAAGAAGTGCGATCACCTTATCGATAGTATCGCGTCCCATTTCCTGGTGAGCCATTTCCCGGCCACGGAACATTACAGATATCTTCACACGATCACCTTCTTCGACAAACTCGCGGATCTTTCGAACCTTGGTTTCAATATCGTGAGTGTCAGTGTGCGGGCGAAAGCGAACTTCTTTTACGGTAATGATGTGCTGTTTTTTCTTGTTGATCTTCTCGCGCTTTTGTTGTTCGTACTTGTACTTACCGTAATCTATGATCTTACATACGGGGGGATTGGCATTTGGTGAAATTTCCACCAGATCCAGATCTCTTTTCTCAGCTATATCCAGCGCCTCTCGTATGTCTACGATCCCTATTAAACCGCCATCCTCAGAGATAAGTCTCACCTCTCCGGCTCGGATGGCATCATTAATCTTAACTGTGTCTTCTTTTTGTTTCGGATTTGGTCTCATTGTTCGTGAGATAATTACTCCTTTAAAATTATACACCTTAATATAAATAATCAAATTCCTCCAAACAAAGGAATTTGAGCCAAATATATCTAACTAACTGCCTAAAATACAAGCATTTTCTGGGTTTATTTAATAAATCAATTTTGGATTTATCATATTTTGTGTAATTCCCTCGGGGAATAACATCACAACATATCCAACAATGCCCTCGCAGCGTCTTCGGGACCACTTCGTTCATATCCTTGAATTCCAAGCCGCGTTCTCAGTTGACCTACAAAAATTTGATTTTTATAAAAGGTTTCAAAGTATCGTTTAGCTATCGTTTCATGCAAACTTTTATACTGAACAGGGCCAAAGATATTCGTAAAATAACTGTGGGTCAATCCGGTTGATGTTGTGGTTCCTTTACTCATTGCCGTACCCTCTCTGAAAATATCAAGAGCCTTTTCAGAAGAATTAAGACGGTCTATTATAAGATGGTCTTCATCTACTTCCTCAAAATTATTGGCATATAGTACCAGATCGATCTTATACCCTTTGATAACCTGTTCATGTGTTGTAACAGGTAGAATGATCCTTGCATTGACCTTGTTGGGACTCATAATAATGGAACGGTCTATCTGCCCAAAGGCATAACCGGGCTGCAGGTCATCAAGTCTTACAAAAGCGCCGACTTCAGTTCCGTATCCGATAATTTCTCCATTTGAATTCATATCAAGCGATCCCATATCGTCTGCAATAATGATCATTTCCTTGATCTGTTCATCTCCGATGATCCTTAGGGCTTCAAGTGTTTCGGATTTACCCGTACCACTTTCTCCAATGATCAGTACGGTTTTGGATCTGTTGTCTTTTGTTATGATCCTGACCATTGCACCATGGAAAGGCATTTTATTTTTTTTCATGACTTTAATATTGTGAAGAGTGAGGATCATTTTTTTCAAATAACCAAAATATCCATATTGATCATCGTTGGGACAAGCTCCAACCAAGAGGTCATTATCATTATCTTCATAAAAAATTGTAGGCATTGAAGCTAAACCATCAAGCGAACCGGAAGGTGTACCATATAAATAGATGGCATCCGGAGTTCTATCGAGATCATCGTCATCCGCCAGATCAAATAAGTTACATAGAGAAAAACCCAGGTCAAAAAACCGTTCATGCACATAGACTAAAATCAGCAATGGTCCAACTTTTGCAGGATAACATATCCATTCTTTACCTGAAATATTAACCAGATCCATTGGGTTTTGGTCAATTCGCTCGAATTTACCGGCTCTCTTGTTCATCGGAGGATCCAATAAAAGTGGCGGATATAATAAAATCTGACGAATAAGCGGGGTATCCTTTAATTGATAATATTTTTTTTCATCCGGTAGTTTTAGGTCTTTAGGACGAGTGATCACACCCAGCTCTCCACCGGCATGTACTTGTCTGTAAACATTGGGATGACGGCCGGTAATATGATCTTCAATATCTCTGTAAGTTTGCCTGACTAAATGCATTAAAGTTTCAATAGTGGCATCAAATGTGCGGTATGGTCGCTTATATAAAGGATTCTACGATAGATTAAAGGATTTGAAAATTAAATTGGAAATTTAAAAAGTAGACACTTTTCATGTCCACTTTTTGGGGCCCAGTTCACATACGCGTGCCTATTAAACTTGTAGGACACTTA
>JAYEJI010000081.1:0-3407 GCA_034660515.1 Fidelibacterota bacterium | reverse complement strand
GAAAAAGGTGATGAAATGACTGTGGAAGAATTGGTAAATACCGCTATTCGTGTTTGGGGATCAGGTGAATTTGAATATCGACCCGATAAAGAAAATTTACATGAAGCCGGTATCTTGCGCTTGGAAATTGAAAAATCAAAGAACACATTGAATTGGCATCCTCGTTGGCGATCTGAAATTGCAGTGGAAAAGACCATGAACTGGTATAAAGAAATTTATGACGGTAAGGATGCATTGAAAATTTGCCAAAAACAAATTGAAGAGTATTTTTCATAAAATGAAAGAAGTTGAAAGTTGAAAAGTAAACCCCATACCCCATACCTCAAACCCCAAACCCAAGAAGTAATATGAAGATCATAAAGACATTGTTCGATTGTGTAAAATGTATTGAGATGCCAAAATTTGATGATGAGCGAGGCTCTTTTATTAAATGGTACGATGAAAAATCATTTACCGAAGAAGGATTTACAATTTGTTTTCATGAATCCTATTTTTCGATCTCAGATAAAAATGTGATCAGGGGAATGCATTTTCAGATACCGCCTGCAGACCATGAAAAATTAGTTTCTGTATCATTCGGAGCGGTTCGGGATGTCATCCTTGATATTAGAAAAGGCAGTCCTACTTATGGTAAGACAGAAGATATTCTTCTGTCTTCGGAAAACCATCATGCTCTTTATATACCTCGGGGTTTTGCTCATGGTTTTGTAAGTTTAAATGATCATACCATCATGAATTATCTTGTTGCTGCGACCTATAGTCCTGCACATGATAAAGCTGTCAGATGGGATTCCATTGGATATGATTGGAATATTCAGGATCCCATTATTTCGAAACGCGACAGAGAAGCTGAACTTTTCCAAGAATTTAATAGTCCATTCTAAATTAAAGTTACTTAAAGTATGAAAGTTTTTATAATTGGAGCATCGGGGTTAGTCGGGGGGAACTGTATGCAATGTATGCATGAAGATCCCGAAATGGATGTGATCGGTTCACATTTTTCCTTTGCAACCATTGATACAGAATATTTCAATGTTTTCAATCCGGCAGGTTCTACCTTTGATCTCTCAGATTTCGATCCGGATGTAATCGTTCATACCGGGGCATTAACACATGTAGATCATTGTGAAACCCATCCTGAAGAAAGTTTTCATCATACAGTTGAGTCAACTAAAGCTGCACTTGATTTGGCAAACAAGTATCAAGCAAAATTTGTTTATATCTCAAGCGATTATATATTTGATGGAAGGGAAGGTCCCTACGATGAAGAGGCAAAAGCAAATCCTTTAAGCGTTTATGGAAAGCATAAATGGCAAGCAGAAGAGATCATTCGAAATAAAACAGAGGATCATTTGATCCTACGTATTACTAATGTGTATGGCGATGAAGCCAGAGAAAAGAATTTTATCGCATTCTTGGCAAAAATAGCCCAATCAGGTGAAGATCGGACACTTAGTTTACCTGTGGATCAGTTTGCTACACCGGTTAATGCAGCGGATGTAGGGAAAATGATTTGTTGTTTGATAAAAGATAATAAAAAAGGCATATATAATATTGCCTCGAATGAGTATTTGAACAGAGTTGAGCTTGCGGAGAAAGTACTAAAGTATTTCCCGGGATCAAATGTAAAGATAGAAGGGGTACCGACCTGGAAATTGGGACAGGCAGCTCCCAGACCGTTAAAAGGCGGGTTGATCAATAAAAAGATAAGAAATGAATACAAGGATCAAGAGTTCTCTACTGTCGATGACTATATGAAGGAGCATTATGGAATTTAAGAATATTGATAAAAAGCTGGCAAAAATTTTAACAAAACTCGCCAAAAATAAAGTTGAAAATACGATCGTACCGGGAAAGGATTATATTCCCGCTTCAGGAAAGGTTTTATTTGAACAGGATCTGTTATATGGAATTGAAGCCGTTTTGGATGGATGGTTAACAGGTGGGCGATTTAATTCCGAGTTTGAAGAACGTCTTGCGATGATGATCGGAAATAAACGCGTATTGACAACCAACTCCGGCTCCTCAGCTAATTTGTTGGCTTTTGCTACGCTTACCTCACCAAAACTCGGAGAAAGAGCTTTAAAGGCGGGTGACGAAGTGATCACAGTTGCTTCCGGATTCCCTACGACAGTTAACCCTATTTTACAATATCACTGCGTTCCTGTTTTTGTGGATGTGAGCATCCCCGGCTATAATGCTAATGTTTCAATGCTGGAAGAAGCGGTATCTCCCAAAACAAAAGCCATTATGCTGGCACATACATTGGGAAATCCTTTTGACCTGGACGCTGTTATGGCGGTAGCAAAAAAACACGATTTATGGGTTATTGAAGATAATTGTGATGCCCTTGGCGCAGAATTTAACGGAAAGAAAACAGGAACTTTCGGACATCTTGCAACATGCTCTTTTTATCCTGCTCATCATATTACCATGGGTGAAGGTGGTGCTGTTTTGATCAATGATCCGCAACTGATCCGGATCGCTGAAAGCATGCGCGATTGGGGAAGGGATTGTTGGTGTGAAACGGGTCATGATAATACCTGCAAGAACCGTTTTAATGGGCAATATGGTCAACTACCTTATGGATATGATCATAAATATGTTTATTCTGAACGCGGCTTCAATTTTAAGATCACGGATATTCAGGCTGCTATCGGCTTAAGTCAGATGGAACGCATGGAGCCTTTTGCTGAAAAACGACGTCACAATCATGAATACCTTACAAATAAATTAGAAGAATTATTGGGTGACTTTATCATTACAGATAAAGCTCATCCCAAAGCTACTCCCAGTTGGTTTGGATGTACTATAACTCTAAAAGATAATTTTCCCGGTAATAGACATGCTTTATTGCAATACCTCGAATCCAAAAAGATCGGGTCTCGCTTACTTTTTGCCGGCAATATACTAAAGCAACCCGGATATATGGATATTTCGCATCGGGTAGTTGGTAGTCTGGAAAATACCGATCGGGTTATGAATGATACATTTTGGGTTGGTGCTTGGCCTGGATTAGAGGATTGTCACCTAGATTATATAGCTGAACAAATCTCTAACTTTGTTAAAGAGAATAAGTAAGAAGTTTTCACATTGGGTGCATGCCTGTCCACCGAAGCACAGAGTGCGAAGGTGGAGCCGGGATTAGAGGATAGACATCTCGATTATATTGCAGATACTTTATTACAATATGTGAAAGAAAATAGTTAGTTTTTATTCAAGATCAAGTCTTCAATGGTATACGCGATCCCAATGGTCTCGACCCCATCATCTTCTGAGACAATGTGGTTATCTCCGTTTTGGACCGCATATATAAAGGCTTTAAGCTCATCAGCCATTGCATCATATTTTCCAAATGATTTTTTTGTTTCATTATCAGAGCATAAAAACTTTTGTTCCATCAGATT
>JAYEJI010000080.1:0-13870 GCA_034660515.1 Fidelibacterota bacterium | reverse complement strand
GGTCAACCTGGAAAAGGACTTTCTCTTTGACCACCATCAATACGATACCTTTCTTCTGACGCATCCTGTTTATGGTGCACATGTCCCCCGGATCGTGATCGAAAAAACACAGGCGCTCGTTCCCGGGAATATCCATCTGAATGTGATCACGACTTATGGTTACGTGAATGCCCTGGGCTATTTCGCCGAGAAAAAAGTTCTGGGACGCGAGATCGATTCGTACTACAATATAAAAATGTTCAACAACATCACCACTCCCCGTTTGAAGACCCCAATTAAATCCCTTGAAAAACGATTGGGAATGAAAAATAAAATTGAACAAAAGATCAACCGGATCGCGGATGCTATTGTCAGCGGCCGGCATAAGATAGAAGGTATTGCTCCGCAATTGGTCGGCGGTATCTTTGTTCGAAAGTTCCTGAAAGAAGATATCCGAAACAATTACCAGACCCTTGGAGTGGATCCGGAGCATTGTACGCTTTGCGGCCTTTGCGTTCGCGACTGTCCCACGCACTCCATCAAGGAAAAAGGCGGTGTCTTTACCTTCCAGGCCACCTGCACCACCTGCATGCGCTGTTACAATTATTGCCCCACGCAAGCGATTACAATTAACGGGATCTATGCGGATCCTGAAAAACATACTCGTTATATTGGACCTTGGAGCTAAACAGTAATTCTCGTTCAATCTATTGCTTCGTTTGAGTTTTGAAGTGTGAATTATAAATATTCACTTTTTTAATAAATTATTATTTTCTTGATTTTAGAAAAATATCGGTATATTATATATGTGACAGGGCTGTCACATTGGGTTTTTCAAAATTAAGCGAGATATCTTATAAGTGAAAGCAAGGGTGAAAGACTATTCCCAAACAGACGTTATATAATCTTCCAGCGGAGAAACAAGAAAAGATCATTAATACCGCAATTGATGAATTTGTACAATATGGTTTTGATCTTGCAAGTATTCAGCACATAATAAAAAATGCCGGAATATCACGCGGCAGTTTTTACCAGTATTTCGAAAATAAAATGGATCTTTACGTACTTATTCTCTCAAGAATGGGAAAAATAAAATTAGAATATCTTTCACCGGTTTTAGATAAAAAAGATGAACTGGGGATATTCGATTATGTAAAACAGCTTATAATAAAGACCCTTCAATTCGTTGATGAAAATCCTTCTTCAATATCAATCGCAAAAGATTTTACCAACAGCAAAAGTTTAGATAGATCCATATTACTCGAGTTATTAAAAAATGGTGTTTTTGCTGAAATTGACACTGATCCGGCAACAATGTATATGGGGCCTATAAAAAATTCCTTAAACAGGGGCGAAATAGACAAAAATTACTCTTTGGAAATTATTAATTATTACATTAACACACATGTAGAAAATTTTTCACATTTACTGTTTTCATTAAATATTAATGACCATTTTAGTGAAAAGGCAGAAAAAATATTAAGTGAATATATGTCCATATTAAAACATGGGCTTTACTCCAAAAATAACGAAGCCAAGGAGGCTAATGTCCTATGATCGAAGTAAAAAATCTCATTTACTCTTATGGAAAAAACGATGAGTTTGCCGTAAATGATGTCAGCTTTGATATTAAAAAAGGTGAGATCTTCGGATTCCTCGGCCCCAGCGGTGCAGGAAAATCCACAACGCAAGGTATTCTTGCCGGATTGCTGGAACTTCAGAGCGGCGAGATCATCATTGATGATCAAGCTCGCAAAGGGTATCCCGACAAAGTATTTTTCAATCGCATTGGTGTGGGTTTCGAACGACCGAATGTCTATAAAAAACTCACCGCGATAGATAATCTGAAATTTCATGCCTCTCTCTACGACAGAGAGACTGAAGATCCGATGGTGATCCTGGAGGCTGTGGGCTTGGCAGATGAAGCTAAGAAAAAAGCGGGGGCCTTTTCAAAGGGTATGATGCAACGTATCGGTTTTGCCCGTTCCATGATCAATAACCCGGATATCTGGTTTCTGGATGAACCAACCATGGGACTGGATCCCACGACGGCAAACAGCATCAAAGGGATCATTAAGAAAAAACAAAAGGAAGGCACAACCATCTTTCTGACCACACATAATATGTTCGTGGCGGATGAGCTTTGCAACCGGGTGGCTTTTATTGTGGATGGTAAGATCGTTGCCGTAGATACTCCAAAAAATCTCAAATTAAAGTACGGACACCCTGTAGTGACCGTGGAATACATGGAAGAAAAAAAGCTTCTTTCGAAAACCTTTAAGATGACCGGAAAGGATAAGTTGATTTTCCAGAAATTCATCAGTGATCATGATGTGAAAACTATTCATTCCGGGGAACCGACCCTTGAAGAGATATTCATTAAACTTACCGGCCGCGGCCTGGAATAGGAGGTTTCTATGCGACGCATATTCAATCTATTCAAAAAGGACGTACTTCTCGGCATCAAGGATATCTTCATTCTCCTGGAGCTTGCGTTCGCAGTGGTCATTATGTTCATGCTGCTCTTTATTTTTCCCAAGGAGATCAAACAGGATGCCATGGTCTATATTTACGATCAGACGGGTTTGATCCAGAATATTATCGATCAATTTGCGGAAAAAGCTGACATCGACATGGATATGGAGTTATTTGTAGATAACCGCGAGGACATGATCGCCGGCATGACAAAGAACAAGTCAGCGATGGGGATCATCATTTCCTATGGTGAAGAAACCCTCTATGAAACGGAAATGCTGGTCCAGCCCTATACGACCAAAGCCATGATGAAATATGTCGAAACGGAGATGGAAGATATGTTATCTATCCTGCATCCCCCATTCGGGACCTATCCGCTTGAAATTTATAACTCTGTGCGTATTACATCTCTGCAAGAAGGTTTACGCGATGAGATTCCCTTTAATAAACGTGTGTTACCTCCCATTATCATGATGATGGTGGGTATTATCGGTATGTTCGCCATGGTCTCGCTGATCGGGCAGGAACGTTCGGATGCCACGATCAGAGCCTTTCGTGTAACTCCGGCGGGTTTATGGGGATTTATTTTCAGTAAACACCTGATGCTGATGGCAGTCAGTATTGCGACTTTCTCTATCCTATACATTCCCGTGATCGGGGGTTTCCAGGGATATTTACAGGCCTTACTTATTATTATGCTCACCGTGATCTTCGGATCTACGATCGGTATCATCCTGGGTTCATTCTTTGATAATCCCATGACTTCTATGGGATTGGTCGTTCTGTTGATGCTGGTCATCTCCCTACCGGCGATCTCATTGTTTGCCCCGGTCTTTTCACCTCTCTGGCTGAAATTTATTCCTTCCTATTATACGCTCTTTGGCCTGGATGCCGCCATGTTCCCGGATAACAATGCACACATCATCTGGCAAAGCGCAGCTATTCTTGGAGCCCTTGATCTTGTGCTTGTATTCCTCTCGGCATGGATATTCTCAACACGTATACGGAGGGAGGCATAAAATGAGACAACTGATACAAATGTTTAAATTTGATGTTAAGACCGTTTTTAAAAGTTTTATGGGCGGTTATATTGCTATCGTTCCTTTATTGATCATTGTGGTCCTTCGCTTTTTCCTTCCCGATATGGATAGTACCACTTCAACCATTGCGGTGGTAACCGAAGGGTCTCATGCGGTCAGGCAGGAGGTCATCGATGAGCTGGAATCCTTTGCCAAAGTGATCAAATACGAGAATATCGATGATATGGAGCAAAAACTCCGCGGTACCGGTTCGGCAGAGGGCCTGTACTGGGATCCGGAAAAAGAACAATATGTCTCCGTGTTGGAACGGAATATAAAAGCAAATACCATTTTTTCCACCGGTGCGCGAATGGTCCGGCAATATTATGTTAAAGCCAATTATCCCGAACGGACCAAGACCAACACCTTTACTTATGGTGTTCCGGAAGAACTTTCGGACCGCAGTGAAGTCTCACCCGTGGCGACCATGGGCGGTTCGATCTATATTATGTTCATGGTCTTTATCGGCTCATTTATTATCGGCCTGGGCATAGTGAATGACAAGGAACTTGGTACAAATCAGGCACTAAAGATCACACCCTTGACCAAAAGTGAATATTTCATCGGGAAAAGCATATTTCCCTTTCTGATACAATTATTCTATGCCATTGTTGCCTTGTTGATCCTTGGCTTAATGCATGTAAATATACTGCAAGTATATATCGTGGTCCTTACATCCTTTGGAATCACCCTCTTTATCGGACTTCTTATCGGTGCACTGGCACACAATGAGAACGAAGCCATCGGGATCGGGAAATTACTGGGAATGCTGTTAATGCTATCCATTCTCGGCGGAACTCTGCTCCCTGACAAATGGCAGTGGGTGGTCTATTGGACACCTTTTTACTGGGTATTTGATATTCTGGAAGCCGTATTTACTGAAACCGGAACCTGGATCGATTTTATCTGGAAAAACGCCGTGATGTTGGGAACCACAAGCTTGTATTTCTTCCTGCTGAGGAAACCGATCACTAAAGGACTTTCATAAGATCGTGACTCGTGACTAGTAACGCGTAACGTGTAACGTGTGACGTGTGACGTGTGAAGAGATAAAAAAATATGAAATCGGGAGACAGGTAATAATTTGTTTTCGCTGGAAAAATATTTTTATTTGTCTTTAACATAGCAGAAGTAAAATAAATAAGGGAGGTACGTGATGTTTTATCTTGGACTTGGACTTGTATTGTATGGGATCCTTGTATTCTGGATTACGCTTGCCAAACCGGAAAAGATTTGGAATATGGGTAAGATCCAGGCATTTGTTAAAATCCTTGGAAGTCTTGGAACACAGATCTTTTTCTATCTCTTTGGAGGCGCTGCTCTGGGAATCGGGATATGGCTGTTGATCGAACATTGGCCGACTTAAAGAGGTAACTAGTAACTGGTGACGAGTGACTGACCTGTCCACTATATCCGCCGACTGACAGAGGAGCTGGATGATTGGTGCTATTGAGTTGGTTCAGTAATTTATCCGATTCAGGGACAGGTGTCCGAGTGAAGTCCGTCAGTTGACGGATGAAAAAGACGGAAAAATTAATCAACATTTTTTTGCAATGCCGTATAAAATCTACTAAAAAAATGAAAACAGATCATAAGCATTTATCAAATATTGTCATAAGAAAATTTAAAATGGAAGACTATAAGGCCCTAATAGTATTTTGGAATAATGCAGAACTTCTATATAAATTAAAAGGTCGGGATAGTTATGATAAGATCGAACGGGAACTAAAACAGAAAAATGCGGTTTTCTTAGTTGCCGAATTACAGGGTAATTTGATCGGCTCTGTTTTTGGAACACATGATGGACGAAAAGGCTGGATAAACCGACTTGCCGTAGATCCAAATTTTCGCAAGCAAGGCATTGCCCGAATGCTGGTAACAGAGGTAGAAAATAGGTTCTCTGAACTTGGAATTGATATTGTTGCCTGTTTGATCGAGGACTGGAATACAAAATCTATGCAAGCGTTTGAAAGATTGGGATATAACAAACATTCAGATATAGCATATTTCACAAAAAGAAAAAATTCAGATGTGTAATTTTAAAATTTTGGAGGAAAAAATGTCAAACAATAATCAAATGAAGATCCTGCCTTTTTTCTTATGTATTATACTTCTTCTATCTGCATGCAGCGAAAAGAATGTGATCCCACTTGGACATGAGATAACGCTTGAATCAATATCCTTAGGTGAAGAACGGGTAATGTCCATCTATCTTCCGGAAGGATACGAACAAAGCATACAAAAATATCCGGTTCTTTACGTTCTTGACGGTGAAGCGCATTTTTACCACGCATCGGGAGCCGTGAACTATCTGTCCCGAAATGGTATCATACCGGAAATGATCGTTGTGGCATTGATAAATATTGATCGTAATCGTGATTTTTCGCCGATCCATGTAGACAATATACCTACGTCGGGAGGCGCCGAAAAATTTCTTGCTTTCATTACCGATGAATTGATGCCGCATATCAATAAGATATACCGAACATCCGTTTACGATGTGCTTGTCGGACATTCCTTCGGGGGTGTATTTGCCACCTATGCATTACTTGAAAAGCCAACACTTTTTGACGCGTATATATCCATTAGTCCTTTCCTGCAATTTGCCGATAACCATATGGTAATGGAAACAAAAAAGAAACTGAAACCGCTGCAAGAACCCGTCGCTTTTTTCATGACAGTAGGTTCGGAACCCGCCTATTTGGATCCATTGGAAAAATTTTACGACCTCCTGATGCGAGATGTAGATCCCAATCTCGATTTTGGTTACGAAATATATAATTCTGAAAATCATATGAGCAATCCCTATATCAGTCTTTATAAAGGACTGCGTCATATTTTTAGAGATTGGATGATCTCAAACGAAACAATTGAAGAGGGCTTGGAAGCTATTGAGACCTACTATGAAAACATTTCCGCTAAATATGGCTTCAAGGTCATTCCGCCCGAAAACATCTTGAACAATCTAGGTTACGGCTACATGCAAAATAATGATATCGAGAATGCCATAGTGATCTTCAAAGCCAACACCAAATATTATCCCGATTCCCCAAACGTTTACGACAGTCTGGGCGAAGCTTTTGAAACCAATGGACAGCTTGATCTTGCAAAGAAAAACTATAAAAAGGCTTATGATCTTGCGGTTAAACAGGACAGTCCGTTTAGTGGGATCTTTCAGGGAAATTTTGAGAGGATGAAATAGTGATCGGTGAACGGAAAATACAAAGAAAAAAGAAGTAAAATAATATATTTCCCATCCTTTAATATTATACCTGCAATTTTAAGCCCATTACCTGTGTATTTGCGGCTCATATCCGATTCTATTTGAGCTATATTTTGGTTCATTGTGAGCCATATTTTCTTTAAATACCGATTGTAGCTCATATTATCTTGTATTATGGCTCATAATGTGCTATAATTGAGCTACAATTAATATTATTATGAGCCACAAATACAATGAGGTGGAAATAAATATGAGCAAAAACAAACAACACATACTTGAATTTGTAAAAAACAATCCTTCCTTGTCATCAAAAGATATTCACAACGGATCAGGTTTAGCCATAAGCTATGCCACTGTTAAAAGAGTGCTGATACAACTCATATCTGATAAACTTATTTCAACCAAAGGAGAGGGTAAGGGAAGAAAATATCAAATCAGCTCAACTTACCAACTTTTTTACCCTCTGAACATTAGCGCATACTTTGAAAAAGAAATCGACGAACGGAAAATTAATGATCGTTTTAGTTTTTCATTGATACAAGATATATTGAGCAATGTTGCACTATTTAGTAAAACAGAATTACAGTACCTTAACAATCTCCAGAAACAATTTATTGAGAATACTTCTGAATTAACGAATGTAGAATACATGAAAGACATGGAGCGTCTGGCAATCGACTTGAGTTGGAAATCATCGCAAATTGAAGGCAACACCTATTCCCTTTTAGAGACCGAGCATCTACTCAAAGAAAAAGAAAGCGTGAAGGGGAAATCTAAGGATGAGGCGATTATGCTTCTAAATCACAAAGAGGCAATTGATTTTATTATCGACAATCCGAATTATACAGAATCGTTGACCATAGCATGTATTGAAGACATTCACAGTATTTTAGTCAAAAATCTGGGTGTAGAGCGAAATATTCGCAAACGCCAAATCGGTATTTCAGGAACAAATTATAAGCCTCTTGATAATGAATATCAGATCAAAGAAGCATTGAAGAACATGTGCGCGCTCATTAATACACGTGACAATGTGTTCGAAAAAGCACTGCTTACCCTAGTATTGATATCATACATTCAGGCCTTTGGAGACGGGAATAAACGAACTGCACGTATTATAAGCAATGCGATGTTAATGAGTAAATCTTATTGTCCCCTATCATTCAGAACTATTGATTCATTAGAATACAAAAAGGCAATGTTGGTCTTTTATGAACAAAATAATATCAGTGCCCTTAAAAAGATATTTATCGATCAGTTCAAATTTGCGGTAAATACATATTTCTAATTGATTGCTAAAATGAATTTAATAATTTCCAATTAATAAATACCATTTATAGCACACAAAATTCTATTTTCTAGTTCCTAATTTCTTCTCTTTTATCTTTATACTTTAATCTTTTATCTTTTTTTCGTATTATTCCCAAAACAAATAGGATATCTATGCTCGACCATGCCATCCATCATATTCAGCCTTACCTTTTCGAAATAGGAAATTTTCAGTTGCGTTATTACGGGTTGATGTATGTATTGGGTTTTGTCTTTTTTATGATCTTTATGCGCCGGCAAATAAAAAAGAAAACAGTGGATTTAACAAGTCATGAATTTGATTCTCTTTTTTCCTGGTTGATCATTGCTTTGCTTATTGGTGCAAGGTTCGGATATGTCTTTTTTTATAATTTTGGTTTTTATCTTGAACATCCCTTGCAGATCATTTGGCCCTTCATGGACGGAAAACTGGTGGGATTTTCCGGAATGTCTTTCCATGGCGGTTTACTCGGCTGTATTATTGGCGGCTGGATTTGGTCAAGAAAATATAAGAAAAGCTTTTTGGATATCGGCGGTTATGTGGTTGTCGTCGCTCCGCTCGGCCTCTTTTTTGGACGTCTTGGAAATTTCTTGAACGGAGAACTTTGGGGTCGTGTTTCTGATGTTAAATGGGCCATGTATTTCCCCGGGGAAGCAGGCTTGTCATTTGATACTCCCCTGCACGTTATCCGTCAATATATCGAAGCGGGCTATATTCAGGCGCGGCATCCATCTCAGCTCTATGAGGCTTTGACAGAAGGGCTTCTTCTCTTTTTGATCATGCTTTGGCTGCATAAAAAGAACGCAGCCGGCTCAGTTCGAATTGGTGCTCTATTGATCGGCTATGCCGTGTTCCGTACTTTCTGTGAATTTTTCCGTCAGCCTGATGCTCAATTGGGATTTCTCTTCGGTTGGGTAACCATGGGACAACTCTTGAGTTTCTTTATGGTCCTGGGCGGTATTGCTTTGATCGTGTATCATTACAAAGTGGAAAAGAATAAGAAATTAAGTTAATATTAAAATAATCAGCTTTTTAATAAGGAGCAATGGAATGAAGTTTTTTAAAATGCTTAGTCTTGTATTTTTAGGATGTCTGGTCCTTTTCTTTCTGGTTGGAATACTCCTGCCCCAATCGGCGACATTAGAAAAAAAATATGAAATTTTTGCACGGGCTGCAATAATTCAGGATGAGATCGTGGACTTGTATCAAAATCATCTTTGGCCAATATGGAACGCTGAAGATACCAGCACTGTTTTTACTCCTCTTGAAAATGGTGCCGGTTACACTTGGGAAGGTCCAAATGTTGGTCATGGTGAATGCGCTTACACTCTTGGTGTTGATTTTACGGTACATGACTATATTTCTTTTAACGATCGCGAGGTTGCAGAGACCATCTGGCGATTTGATGGTGCAAATCCTGTAGTATTAAACGTCAGTATTACTGTTTTTGCCGGAAAAAATATCAGTACCCGTTGGACCAATCTTTTCCTTAACCGATTGATCGGTGGAGAAATTGATCGCTTGGTTATCGAGATAATATCTAAGGTTGAAATACCGGCTTAGTTCAACAACTCTAAGTTTTTTTCATAGGTGTCATATGACAAAAAAAGTATTTTTGTCCCGCATTATCCCCGATGTGGGAATGGATCTGCTAAAGAATTCAGAATTTGATGTTGATATTCTTTGCGAAGAAAAATCCCTCTCTCCCGAAGCTCTTCGGGAGCGCGTAAAAGATATTCATGGTTTAATTTGTTTATTGGATGATAAAATTGATCCTGCCCTGATAGATTCAGCGCCAAATCTGGAAGTCATTTCCAATATGGCAGTAGGTTACAATAATATTGATATAGAGTATGCAAGATCCAAAGGTATCGCGGTGTGCAACACACCGGGCATCCTGACGCAAAGCACGGCAGAACTGGCTTGGACCTTGCTGTTCTCCATCGCACGGCGTATCCCTGAGTCTGATACTTTTGTGCGGGACGGTAAATTCACCGGTTGGATGCCTTTGTTGATGTTAGGTGGAAATATTGTCGGACAAACCCTGGGAGTGATCGGGACAGGTCGTATCGGAACCGCTTTTGCGCTAATGTCAAAAGGATTCAATATGCGTGTACTCTATAGCGGTAAATCCAACCCTCGTTTAGATAAAGAATTGAATGCGAAGAATGTTGATCAGGATACTCTTATCAGGGAATCTGATTTTATTTCCCTGCATGTGCCTTTGCGAAAAGAAAATCATCATATGATAGCCAAACGGGAATTTGAAATGATGAAACCAACTGCATATCTTATTAATACTGCCAGAGGACCGGTAATTGATGAAAAAGAACTGGTTCGTGTTTTAAAAGAAAAACGCATTGCAGGGGCTGCTCTTGACGTTTACGAGAACGAACCTGTCCTGGCACCCGGTCTGACTGAATTAGACAATGTTGTTTTAACTCCCCATACGGGTTCGGCGACCGTTCCCGTGCGAAATACGCTTGCTATTATGGCGGTGGAAAATTGTTTGCGGATCTTGCGGGGTGAAGAAGGCAAAAACCGAGTTGTATAATTGTCAATTGTAAAGCAAAAGTATAAAGTTAAAACAACCGAACCTGTCATCTTGAGCCCCAATGCTTCGGGGTCGAAAGATCTATTCATATTACAGTACTCTATATCATGAATAGATCCTTCCAGTCTACGCTCAATTGAGCTTCGACCGGCACGGCACTGCGTTCAGGATAACAGTTTTGTTTATTTTCTCCTTTTTCCCTGCAATCGTAAATTGTCTTTCCATTTCTTTCTCCAAAGTGTAAATTAATAGATGGCTAAAATTCCTGAATTTACTATTGAGAAGATAAAAGATGCCAACGATATTGTAGACGTTGTTGCATCTTATCTACCCATGAAAAAGAAAGGTGCCAATTACTGGGCACGCTGTCCTTTTCATGATGAAAAAACAGCTTCGTTTTCCGTTAGTCCTTCCAAACAGATCTATCATTGCTTTGGTTGCGGCGTAGGCGGTAATGTTCTTAATTTTGTAATGGAATACGAAAAATTGAGTTTTATCGAAGCGATAAAGCAACTTGCCGAGCGGGCGAATATTCCTCTGGAATATGAAGACGTATCACCACAGGAACAAAGCGATACCGGAAAATTACGCGAAATACATGTTCAAGCTATAGATCTCTATTATCAGGAATTATTTAAACCTTCAGGAAAAGTTGCGTTGGATTATTTACTTTCCCGTGGATTGAGCGAGGAAACCATACGAGCTTTTAAATTGGGTTATGCCCCCGAATCCTGGGATTTTCTGGTGTCCAAATTATCCGATCAATATACACCTGAGCTATTAATGAAAAGCGGACTGGTCGTGCGCTCGGAAAAAGATGGCCGGCTTTTTGATCGTTTCCGCGGACGGGTGATGTTCCCGGTTTTCGATGACAGAGCTAATGCTATCGGATTCGGTGGAAGACTGATGAAAGATGATAAAAATGACGCAAAATATCTAAATTCGCCCGAAACGCTGATCTATAATAAACGGAAGATCCTTTATGGTTTGCATGTAACCCGTGACAATATTCGCAAAGAGAAAAAAGCCATCGTTGTGGAAGGTTACATGGATTTTCTTCAACTGTACCAACATGGATATATTAACGTGGTCGCCGGCTCCGGAACAGCTTTCACCGACGAGCATGCACGGCTATTAAGGCGCTTTGCCGATGAGGTGATACTTTGTTATGACAGCGACATTGCCGGTCAAAAGGCAGCAGTTAAAACCGGATTCGGTGTTTCATCCCAAAAACTGGAATGCAAAGTTTTGGTTCTTCCGGATGGAGAGGATCCCGACAGTTACCTTCGAAAAGAAGGAGCCGAAGGATTCTTTAAAAAGGAAGCAGCGGCTCTGCCCTTTATTGAATTCTTGCGGCAGTATTATCAACCTTCAAAGATGTCGGCAAAGATAAAATCTGATACGATTACCCAGCTGCTGGAAGAGATCCGGACTTTTTCGGATCCCGTGTACCGTGAAATGTTCGCAAGGGAGATCTCAAAATTATTTTTTGTCGATGAGCAGACACTGTTGCAACAATTAAACCGTCAGAATCGTCCGAGAAACAGAGGAGAAAAGAATATCTTCATGGGGGAAAAACCAAAGCACTTCAAGAATCAGGGTGAAGCTGCTGAATATTTTCTCTTACAATTGCTGGTAAACGGAGTTACGACTGTTCGAAAAGCCGGACTTCGTTACCTTTCACCTGTTCTTTATAAACATCCTTTTTTGAAGCAAGTTCTTGAAGAGGTACTAAAGGTCCTTGATAAAAATATTTTGATCACGGCAAGACAATTGCCGGATAAAATTTCTGATGATCGCGTAAAAAGTTTTACCTATAAATTATTTATGGAAGAACAGAATTTAAAGAATCAGGAACAGATCTTTGTAGAAAGTTTAAAACAGATCGAGATGCAAATGCTTAAAGATGAATATAATGATCTGACGGAAAAATTGCGTTCTGCGGAAGCTGAAGAAATTCCGGATATTATAAAAAAGCAAATGGATAACATGAAGGCCCGTAAACAATTGGACAGTCAGTATACTATGGATATTTTCCAGGAGATCGAGGTATGAAAAAAATTTCTTTTAATCTTCTTGGCTTTATCATATTTATCGTTTCATTTTTCTGGTTTAAGATCTGTGCGTCGCATTTGATCTCCTTTCAGATAGATCATGAACCTGTCCTGCTTTATACCCGGGAATATTTGCTTGAACATTTTCTCGCGTATGGTGGTGTTTCGGAATTATTTGCACGATTTATCATGCAATTTTATGTAAATCCATGGTTAGGCGCTGCCGTTCTGGCTCTCATGACGGTTGTTTTTATATCCCGGGCTTTTACGATCAGTGAAGGCAAGGGGGCTATCAGTATATTATTATGGATCGTTGTTCTTGCGTTCATTACAATTGCCGAAGGAGCTTTGGTTGGTATTATCGCTTTTAGTATTGTTTTGAAAACCATTGGTGATCAGGAAACGCTGGCGAGGTCAAACAGGACCCTATGGTGGTATCGCTTTGTCGCATTACCTTTATTGATTTTGTTTACCGGATCATGGGCTTGGCTATATGTGGTTGTTATTATTTTTCGAGATAGTTTTGGTGAACGAAAGTTTACAGGCATTACTCACTTTTATATTCTGTATGCTGCAATACTTGCCATAGTCGCTCATCGTGTGATCTGGCCGACTTCCTTAGAAGCCCTGTTGCTCGGATCTTTCCCAACTGATTCTTTCTGGGGTATTGCCCTGTTTATTGTTGCTATTGCGACAATGCTATACTCCGCCTTGCCAAAAAAAGAATATCCTGTATTGACCTATTTTCTTTCTTTTGCAGCTCTGACCCTGTTTGTTGTGATCACGATCGTAAATTATAATGATCAACAGCGAATTAGCGAACGCTGGCGAACTCATATAAAAACCGGACAATATACTAAGCTTATACACGAGGCTGAGAAAAAAGCCCCACAGGATCGTATTCAAACCCTTTATTTGAATTACGCTCTGGCAAAAGAAAACCGTTTACTGGATGATATGTTTACTTTTTCACAGTCTTACGGCTCGGAAGGTTTGTTGCCAAATCCGCATCGAGGTATTACGACACGCAATGTTAATGAGTTTTGGTTCATCGGTCATTATTACTACGAGATCGGTTATATTGATAAGGCACATCGCATAGCTGTCGATGAACTGGTTTTTAACGGTGTCACTCCTTCATACACTAAACTTATGGTTAAATGTTTAATGGCTGATGGGCATATAAACGCAGCTGAG
>JAYEJI010000079.1:0-13899 GCA_034660515.1 Fidelibacterota bacterium | reverse complement strand
AACTCAGGACATTGATCACAGGACCTTCGGTAAATTCAAATTCATCGATGATCTCTGTAACAGGGGGATAAAAGTAGTGGGTTGTTCTAACACTGCTATTATACAAGGTTGCCGCAATGGCGTAGTCTGTTACATGTAATTCTTCCAGGAATCCCATCTTATTATCCCATGTCGTTTGTGTACTGAAAATGATTTGGAATCTGTTATTATCCCAGGCGAAAACCGATGTGGGTGTAGAGAAATAACCGTCCAGAAAATAACTGCCATCAAAGGTCGCCGTGCTCCAAAGGTTCAATATGGGTGAGAACATGTGCGCTTTTGCGTAATCTCCCAAGTTGGTTCCATCCTGAATGACCATCATGATACGATCATCCATTCTCAGGCCAACCATTTTTGTCGAATACATAGTAATCACATCTTTAGACCATTCTCCCTCAACGGCATTAAAAGCATGTATATTTTTATTTCCATTATAATAATGGTCGTATGCAAGCAAACCACAAAAATCCGAAGTAAATATACCCGTTACGTTGTTGCTCATGAATTTGATCTCATCCCAGGTATCTTTGAATGCGGAATAGCCGTAAGCGGTATATTTGTCAAAGCCATTAGTATTCCCGTCACGATGCAGGAATATTCCCGTATGTCCGCTAGTTTCAAGTTCAAAAATATTGTAATTGCTGATCTCAAGCGGTTCCACCCATTCACCTTTTACTCCATTAAATGTGTGTATCTTGTTTTCATAATAATTATCTCCGTGACTGAAAACAAAACCGGCTTTCGAACCTGCCTTGACGGTAAAGTAGTCTCCGGGATACTGTAGATACAATTCCTGTATGCCATCGGCATTCATACAATATGCCCATACTTTTGCCCATTGGGGGGTGCTTTTATACCAAGCCATCATCAGGTCATCATAAAAAACAAGATCATCAATGCCGGATGTGTTTTCAATGGTCTCCGGAAGCCAGCTTCTTGTACAATTATTGTAAATATGGCCGTACCATGCAGATCCCGATGTGCCTCCCTGAAGTAAAAAATTCTTTCCCAATAGCGGCTCTTCAAGAATCGGAGTATATGGCATAGCATGCGTTCTCCACGCGTCATCCCCGGTCCCGAAAGTATAAACATAATCGCTGTATGCGGCATCTCGATCAAGTGCCACTACCGCAAAATGCGAATTTGCTTTAATGTGAATAGTGTTCTCGTAAGTATGGCGATTAATAGAATTAAATCGCGAATTTGATGCGGAAATCGCGATCCATTGGTGGGTACTCAGATCATAAACCTCCACTCCATTGCCGGTACACACTGTGTCTCCCTGTCCATGGATCAATACAGCTAAACTATCAGAAAAGTGGGTTGCGATCACATGCCACGGATCATTGGTAGTGCCGGATCTATAGTACCAATCATCTCTGTCGGCATCATACGTCCATATCCAGCCGGCCCGTGCCTCATCTCCCCAGATCAAAGAAATATTTTTTCCTGCGGCAAAGCCGGTGGGTTTTGTGATTTCCTGTCGAGCCGAGAACGCTCCGGTTTGTCCGTTAAATGTCCATGCATTGTAAGTAACGTTTCCTGCATTTATGGCTCTGCCCAGGATCATGCCGTTTTCTTTTTCAATGAACAGAGTAAAATGTGAAGAATAAGGAATGGGCTCCAGGGTCCACTCACCTGTAACGGCGCTGTAAGCTAATATGCGATATTCTCCGTTAAGAAGATCTATTATGAACAATGCACACAATGGCCCTTTTGCTGCAGCAAGGACATTGTTAAAATAGTAGGGAGAGCTTTCGGTTTCTCCTGTGATCAGACTTTGTGCTATAGGTGTTCCGAGATCCAGAACATCAATACGGTAAAAATCGGACTGGATACGTCCGTAAATATTCATGAAATATATATCATTATAATCTTCCGGCTCATCCCAATCCGGTTTGACAAGAACAACTTCGCCTTTATGAAGATCGATCAGGGTCAGCGAATCAGAACGCGCTGAAGAACGAAATTCCGTATCGGTCTCAAGATCATATCCGTAAATATCCTTATCGCCATTTGAAGAGGTGCCGGTTACATTCCGCCAATCTTCCCAGATCACAATGCCGTCGTCAATTTTTGGGTTATCTTGCTTGTAAGTATCATTACAGATCGTGAAAACCGTCCCGTCATCATCGGTTCCGTAAAGTTCATCTTCTCCCATATCAAAAGCCATGATATCACCGGGATCACCCTGTTTCCATACAATATAGCGCCCTTGAATGCGATAGCTTGCATTATGGCCATAAGTACTGCTTGAGTTCAGAGTACCGCCGATATCATCTGCAGTTCCGTAGATACCATCTTCCCCCAAACTGTAAACTTTTAAATGATCATTACCGGTCGAATATTCCGAATAGGAAAATACGATGGTATTTCCGTTTGTTTTTGGGCCGCCGAAGTTATCAAAATTATATCCCCAAGCTCCTTCGGCCGAGTCGGCAAGCATTTCAAAGCGGGCTCCGGTCTCAACATTATGTGCAAATATCTGGTTATTCCAACCGCTGCCATGGCTGCCGACGCGCATGACCCATGTGTCGGATACACCAAAACCTTCAAATCCATAACCAAAATTCTCGATTTCACCTTGTTCACCGGTCTTAACATCATACCAGTAATAGCGCATATCGGAATTGCTTGCTCCCCAATAATGGAAAGCATAGTAGATCTTTTTGTCACTTGCTGCCATATACAGGGGTTCATCACTATTCGCATCGGTATCGATATAATGATGCCAAACGGAATCTTTTTTCATATCCCAGAAAGTAAATCCGGGAAGTTGACCGTCCACATTGGTTTCTATGTAAGCAAGTACATCTCCGGCCATGGCAACTCCATCATGCCATCCGCCTCTACCTTGATTTCCGCGATCCACAACCACACCCAACGGAATACCCCCATTGGGCATAGGCGGAAGGTCTTCTCTTTGTAAATGATCGTAGGATTGAATCTGTTCATAGTTAATTCCTTCACCATTCAACAGATTTGTCGCCGACGCGTCACATCGGGCAAGCATGATATCTTCTTCTTTCGCGATCAGTTCAATATTATTTCTAAGATAAAGAGATGCTTTTTGATAATCTTCAGAACTTATTCTTATAAAAACATCTTCGGCGCTTAATAATGAAAATATCATTATTAAAGCAAAACCAAGTATCCAAATGCGCTTAACTGTACTCTTTTGACAAAACATAAAATACCTCTCTTAATATAAAATGCTCACAATATATTAACACACGGTCATTCCCTCGTGTGTGACATATTGTAAATTCGCGAAATTACATCGCTAATTTTTGTTTTCATGCAACATCAATTAATTTTATTAATATAGTTTACATCTTTTTCTGAAAATTCCCAATATAAACATATTACCATATATTGGGATGCCTATTGGATAAAACCGGGTTTAGAGTACCTATTTACTTGCAAATGCCAAAATAATGGTCATAAATTCCACTAAAGAATAAGAAAAGGGAATAACATGCAAAACACCTGGAACGCCGAACCCGGTAAGGGAATTGGGAATATTTTTTTCGGTATCAGTAAGAATCGCCTGGTCGAATTGCTTGACGAACCTGATGCCCTAGATACAAGTAATGAAGAAGGGGATGTCTGCGAACATTATTATTATGATGATCTTGATGTCGCATTTACCTTTTCTACCGCCGAAGAAGATCGGCTTCTTGTTATTACCATTGGCAATCCCCAATGCCTGGTTGCAAACGTTTTGCATACCGGTATGGACATGAAAAATGCGCTTGCTGTAATTGACAAACTCAAATGGGAAACACCGGATATTGAAAAGATCGAAGATGATGATCTGATCTATAGTTATGGCGATACCGGTATAGATGTCTGGTTTGAAGACGGTGTATTGACCGGATTTCAGTTAAGCCCACAGTGGAAAGATGATGATACCATAACGTGGCCGAAGGCCACTTGAATATCGAACACCGAACAATCAAGCATTCGAACATTCGATATTAACTTCGATTGTTCAAATGTTCATGATTCATGATTCGATGTTCAGGGAAATTTCAAAGATCAACATTTCTTGTTCGATATTCTGAGATCAATTAATAATGGAATAGTTAATGGCAAATAAAAACAATAAGATCGCCCTGCTCTCCGCCGGTATCGTCCTCCTGCTCTGGTCCTCTGTCGCAACAGCCTTTAAGGTTGCATTGCGCTATCTTAAGCCTTTTGAATTGTTGTTTTTATCTGTCCTTATTTCTTTTGTTGCTCTGACATTTATTATGCTTTTTACCGGACGATTTCAGAAACTAAAAACCGTCTCGAAAAAGAATCGTTATAAATTATTATTAGCCGGCCTTCTCAACCCTGTGATCTATTATTTATTGTTATTCAAAGCCTATGATATGTTGCCTGCGCAATTTGCGCAAGCTGTTAATTTTACATGGCCCTTGGTCCTGGCTGTTTTCGCCATGATCTTAAAACATGAGCGATTTCATATCTTGCGATTGCTTATGTTGGTTCTCTCTTTTAGTGGAGCGCTTGTGGTTGTCCTGGGTGGGAATGCTATGCCGGGTGGGATTAGTATTGCCGGCGTTTTGATCGCATTCGCAACTACGGTCTTTTGGGTGGTCTACTGGTTAACCACAAAAACGATTGACGAAGATCCGGTAATCTCTTTATGGATCCCTTTTACCATTGGGGCGGTCATTTTATCTGTCGCTGCCATATTTTTCTTTCGTCCGGAAGAGCTGGGCTGGAATGCTTTATTGCCTGCGGGTTATGTGGGTTTGTTTGAAATGAGCTTAACTTTTTTACTTTGGTTGAACGCTCTAAGAAAAACCACCTCAACGGCATTGGTCAGCAATTTTATTTATGCCGTACCGTTTCTATCACTAATATTTATTCGATTCGTTTTGGATGAGCCTATTCAACCCACAACCCTGATCGGATTGTTCATGATCGCGGGCGGGATCGTGGGACAAATATTCCTGCATTCTTCAGATAAAAAGATTTCTTTATAAAATTATTTTTCAATGTATTCCGAGTAGGCCGGTGCGCCATAATATTTATATCCGACATTTTCATATTCCGTACCACTCAACATGGAATGTATAAAGCCGTTTCGGTAAACCTGTATTGTATGCAAAATGGCTTGTGTTTGATTTTCTTTTAACAAGATCTCAAAGCGTTTATCCAAGGCAATGTGCCGTTGAAAATCTATATCCTGGTTATCAATAAAAGCAAAAGTGTTATCAAGCCGTTTTTTCATATGGCGGGAATTCCACCAAGTTCCACCTTCAGCAGAAACAACCGGTGATCCCCGATATAAAGCAACACTGTCATTATACGCAATCACACAGAGATAGGTTGAATTGCGTTCCAGTAAAAATTGGGCGAATAAGCTATCGTGATGATCGGCGTCATATTTATAGTTGTAATTGCTGTCCAAAAACCCGATGCGGTCGATCCATGCGGGGATCTCGCTGACGCCCAGCATGTATCGTAAGACCCATGACCCACCCGCACTGTGGCCGTTTAATGTTACTTTGTAATCAAATTCCGAGAACTGCGCAAGAATGCTGGACACCATTTGCTGGATCAGGGTTATATGATCATTAGGATGATTATCATCATAAAGTTGCCATGCGTTATTTGTCGGCTGGATATAAATAGTAATGATATTTTTATCTTTTAGCATATTGCGAAGAAAGCGGGTTTGTGCCCCGATATGCTGAATGTCGTAATGCCAGTCGTCGCCGTCTTCCATCTGTTTGCCAATGGTCCATTCGATCGTATTCCCCGCCGGCAAAGCATAGAAAGCAATGATCGTCTCCTTGTCCGTTTTCAGTGAATCTTCTCCCGGGGCATTAATGTGTACATTGACATCACTACCCCACAAGTAGGAACGAATTTGTTCATGCATAATATCGTTTTGTGTAAAATTGGGTAAAGCAACTCCGTACAGAACAATGCAATTTGCTATGAACAAAATTCCGATTAAACGAAAGCATTTTTTCATAGATGCTCCAATTATTTATTTATTGGTAAATAAATATAATGATTTGACCGCAAAAATGACGAAGAATTTTTTACTTAAGATATAATAAAACCGCCCGTAGAAACAGGCGGTTTTTTGTCACTAACTTAAGGAGGTTGTTATTTTGTTTTGACTGTAATAAAACGTTTATTGCCGGATTTTGTTTCAATTAAAATTAAGATCGTTTGATTTTTCTCGATCTTGCTCATTGCTTCCCGGTAATCATCCATATCTTTAATGCTTTTTCCTTCGAAGGTCACGATACGATCACCCGGACGAACACCTTTTTGCTGCACTTCCGAACCCGGTTCAATTTTCACGATCACTACGCCTTTTTTTGAATCCAAACCAAACTCCCGGGTAAGCTCGTCGTTATTGGATTGTACGGAAAATCCTAGATCGAAATTTTCATTTTCTTTTTCGGCGATCACTGGTTCGTCTTCGGGCAATTCATCCAACTTTACAGAAATGATCTTGGTTTTTCTGTCACGAATTAGGGTCAGTTTTACGCTTTCACCCGGTGGGCGGGAGGAAATATTGATCTGCAGTTCGGCAGGCGTATGAACATTGTCATCATTAACTTTGATGATCACATCGCCTTCTTTGAGTTTTGCTGTTTCTGCAGGACTGTCTTCAACGACATCGGAAATGAGAATACCGTCAATATCATTCAATCCCAATGATTCTGAAAGATCCTGGTTCAATTCCTGTATACTGACTCCCAGCCAGGCACGAATAACACGGCCTTCTTTAATAAAGTCATTCATAACCTTTTTTGCCAGGTCAATAGGTATTGCAAATCCGATACCATTTGAGCCGCCGCTTCGGCTTAGAATAGCGGAATTGATACCAATAACTTCCCCATCTAAATTGACCAATGCACCACCGGAGTTTCCGGGGTTAATTGAGGCATCTGTTTGGATATAACTTTCATAGGTGCTCAATTGCATGCCGGAACGTCCCAGTCCGGAGATAATGCCATGTGTGACAGTATTGCCAAGTCTGGTTGAGAATGGTGAGCCAATGGCCAGCACCCATTCGCCGACACGTAATGCATCGGATTTACCCAATTTTGCTTCGGGCAGTTTCTTTTCATCGATCTTTAATATAGCGATATCGGTCTTTGAATCCGCTCCGATCAACTTAGCTTCGAATTCCCGTTTATCGGATAATACGATCTTGATCTCTTCCGCATCCCGGATCACATGATTATTTGTGATAACATAACCATCTTTTACGATAACACCTGATCCCAAAGCGGATGAACGATATTCATGTTCTTTTTTAGGGGCTTTAAAACCGAAAAACTCATAGGGCAGATCCCATTCACTGAAGGGATTGGTAACCTTGGTGACTTTAGACGCGGTGATGGTCACGACTGACGGAATTACCCTATCCGCAACTTCAACGAACTGGTTGCTGATGCTTTTCAAGTCCTGTGCATTAAGAGGTGCCAGCATGACAACAATAAGCAACAGTGATATCCATTTTTTCATTTGATTACTCCTATTCAATCGTTGTCATATATGAATAAGAACGGGTGAAAGTTCCCTAAATCAATTGAAAATTGACAAAAGATAATTCAATGAGCCGTTAAGAATGAATAGTTAAGAACGCTTAATAGTAATCATATTGCAAACAAGATATTTTGGGCCGCCTCAGCGACGACGCGTTAATAAAATTCGATGAGTGAGGGTTAAAAAGTATCTGGGTTGAGCAAAGCGAGGCCTTTCAGATACTTTACCGAGGGAAAAGAATTTTTAGTCAAAGTCGGTGCAGCGGTTGCCTGCCCTGCGTAGCCTTGGCGAAGCGGGGATTTTCTTTTGCTTCTTTTCTTTGATCAAGCAAAGAAAAGAAGAGATATATCAGTAGCCCCGGGTTTAAACCCGGGGCTACTGATGTGAATATTTTTATTTATACTTTTATTTAACTGAGTGTTATCTTTTTAATCTCTTCGGTAATCTCTTCTCCGCCGCATCGATCAGATCAGTTGATATTTCCTGATGTCGTTTTACAAGTTTATGCTCGTCAAGTTCGATTATCTTCCCATTTCCAACTACAAGTTTCCCATTCACGATCACATGATCAACCGGGTTCATGGCCACATTAAAAACGATCGCAGCAGCCGGATCATGCAGGGCGCCTGAATATTCAAGTTTATCCATAGAGATCAAATTTATATCAGCGCATTTTCCCGCTCGGATTTGCCCAACATCATCGCGGCCCAGTGCTTTTGCACCGCCTACAGTTGCCATCCAAAGGACTTCTTCTGTGTTCAGCCAATATTTTATTTCTCGTAATCTTGAAAGCAGCATGGCGTTCCTGATCTCAATAAGCATGTTCGAGGAATCATTGGATGCCGAACCATCTACTGCGACACTAACATTAACACCTGCCTCAAGCATTTCTTTGATACGTGCAATTCCGGATCCCAAGCGCATATTGGATGAGGGGCAATGAGACACCCCCATTTTCACCCGACCGGCTTCTGCTATTTCTTTATCGTTCAAAAAGATTGAATGTGCAAACCAGGCATTACCGGAAATCCACCCAAGTGACTTCATGAATCCAAAAGGACGTTCGCCGGATCTCTCTACACAAAAATTCTCTTCATCTTTTGTTTCGGCAAGATGCGTGTGAATTTGCAGGCCATATTTCTTGGCAATTTCAACCGTTTTGCGCATGGATTTCACTGTAACCGAAAATGGCGAACAGGGTGCCAAAGATATTTTCAACATTGAGCCAAATGAATCATCATGATATTTTTCAACTAACCGTTCAATATCTTCAAATATTTCTTCCTCGGTTTGAACAACATCTTCCGGTGGAAGCCCTCCGCCTTTCTTGCTTAATGACATAAATCCGCGTGTGGGTTGAAAACGCATGCCAAGTTCTTTGGCGGCAAGGATCTCACTATCGATCAATGTTGGCTCTGCCTGATCCGGAAACAAGTAAAGATGATCCGATGTTGTTGTACAACCGGACTTCAACAATTCTGCCATAGCAACTTTTGCGCTGACATAAAAAGCTTCCTTGCTTATACCGCGCCAGATCTCATAGTTTGTGGTCAACCAGTCAAAAAGCTCTGCTTTTTGTGTTGAAAATATATTGCGGGTAAGCGTTTGAAAAAAGTGATGGTGCGTATTGACAAAACCAGGGAGAATCAGCATTCGGCTGGCATCGATTATCTTGTCTGCGCTTCCATGAAATTTCTCCGGTCCCGCAGAAACGATCAAATTGTCTTCAATATAGATATGCCCACCGCTGAATGTATCCAGTACATCCTTCGCATTCACGTCTTCTTTCATGCGACAACAGAGCAGTGGATTGTTAATAAGTATGGATGATTTCATATCGGCTCCCAAAACTATTTTTATTAATTATTTGAGCACTTTTTCATTAAAAGCGGTGATCAGCTCATCGATTTGGGGAGCCAATTTTTGAATTGCGGGCCAATATTCCTGATGATCATACCATTGTGCATTCAGCTCTTTTAGGTCTTTACCCTGCTGTTCGATCCAAGTATAATATTTTAAATTGTGAATACGTTTCTTGGCGTAATAGTCCAATTCCAACATGTTGTCAATGGCAATATTGTTTATCATTTCATAGTCTTTGACCGCATTATCATAAGAGTAAATGCCGCGTTCTTCGCACAATTCACGAACTCTCGATTCATAAAGCTCCATGGAATCGGTAAAGATAGTCGTAACTATATCATTCTCGCCCAGCTCATAGTATTTGGCAAATTTTATTGCTCCCACAAGATTCCCAATAGAAGAGATCCCTAAAAGTTCAAGCTGATTGATAAGGCTTTCATCCACGCCTTGCTTACGCAAATATTCATGTCCGACTTCTTCGTTGAAAAGACGCAACATTCTCATGGTCGCTTCATCATCAACGGCGATCACCATGTCGGTTTCGCGGACATTGTGGATCCATGGGATATGTTTATCCCCGATACCCTCAATGCGATGACCGCCAAAGCCGTTGTTTAAGAGCGTTGGGCATTGCAGAGCTTCGGCTGCAACTACTTTCAAATTTTTAAATTTCTTCTTTAGAAAATCACCGGAACCCAGTGTTCCGGCAGAACCCGAACTTAGTACGATACCCGTAAAATTATCTTTCTTTCCCATGAGACCATTCATCATTTCCAGAACGGCATTCCCGGTAACCTCATAATGCCAGAGATGATTCCCGAATTCATCGAACTGGTTAAATGTCATAATATCGTCACCACGTGTATTGTGCAATTCCCAGCACTTGTCAAAAATTTCTTTTACATTGCTCTCGCATCCGGGTGTCGGAATAACTTCACCGGCAATATTGGAAAGCCATTCAAAACGCTCTTTTGACATTTCTTCAGGTAAGATGGCAATAGAATCGCAACCGAGCAATGCAGAGTTATAGGCGCCACCGCGACAATAATTCCCGGTGGATGGCCAAACGGCTTTTTGATTGATCGGGTCATACTGCCCCGTGACCAAGCGCGGGGCAATACATCCATAAGTTGCACCGACTTTATGGGTGCCCGTCGGAAACCATTTGCCGACCAAGGCAACAATACGAGCTTTAACACCGGTAATTGCAGTAGGTAGTTCAATATAGTTCGGACCGCCAAAACCGCCACCGCTCGCTACGGGTTCATTTTTCCAGGTAATGCGAAATAAATTCCGCGGATGAACATCCCAAAGGCCGATCGATCTCAATTCTTTTTGATAATGATCAGGGATCAATTTCGGATCTTTCATTTGTGCAAAGGTCGGGAATATAATATTTTTTTCCTTACAGCGTTGTGCAGTAAGTTTTATTTGTTTCTCGTTAATTGTTAGATCGATCATTTGTACCTCATTTTATTTAAGCGTTATTGTTTTTGTTTTTCCCGAAAGAGCTAATTTATCATGCAAAGTATCAAGCAATGTGCTTCTGACGGTTAGGAAAAGATCTATATCTTTATCGATAAAATTCTTTAATCTGCCATAAAATCCTTTTTTCTCTAATATTTCAAGCGGTCCGATCTCATCAATATATATTGGTCCCAATTCAATATTCCTTAGTACCTTTTCGGCAAGATCAAACCCATCATATGAAAATGAATATTTTCCGACTTTGTATTTTTCATTCCAATTTTTCGGAGTTTTTGTTTTCAATCTAATAAATGCCTGTTTCTCTCCGCTTTTTAAATGAAGAATATCATAGCCAACAAAGCATTCGTCTTCATAGTGCTTTAAAGAAAGAATACCATCACCCTTGGGATCCTTTTCGTAGAGATCTTTCAAATAGCCGGTTTTACCGGAATTTATATTCCCGGTGATAATATTAATCATTTCCATCCCGAAGATGTTTCACGTTTTTATCATTGGCAACAGTTTGCATTTCGGAAATAATGGATAGCGCTATTTCGTGCGGAAGCGTTCCACCGATATTTAATCCGGCGGGAACATAACAATTGCTTGTGTCGGCATTCGGAACTTCTTTTTTAAGTTTTGCGATCAGTTGCTTTTGTTTTTTTCGCGATGCTACCATGCCCACATATTTGGGTTCCCATTTCGAATGGTAAATTTTATTTAAAACAACACTGTCGTATGTATGCTGATAGGTTGCAATAACAAAGAATGCATCTTTTCCTATGCTTCTATTGTTCAGAGCATCCGCGAAGGAAGCATGGATCTTTTCATCTGCGTCATGTATTTCTCGCAAGACTTCTTCCCGGTCATCGATAACGGTGATTTGATAGTTCAGCGGTTTTAAATGGTAGCATAATGCTTTGCCGATATGTCCCGCGCCGAAAATATAAACGTGCTTTTTTGGAGCAAAATATTCAAAGAACAGGGTGGCGCTTCCTCCGCAGATCATACCGGTTGTGGTTCCATCCCCGGGTTCATCCATAATATAATGTTCAGTGACATTTTCATTGGACTCCAAAAGTTTGAGAGCTTTTTTGATCGCCATTTTTTCAATGCTTCCACCGCCTACAGTTCCTGATGTTTTCCCGTCCGGATATACGATCATTTTTGTGCCGGTAGCTGCCGGGCCCGAGCCCTGTTTTTCTACTACCGTCACCAGAATACCTGAATGGCCGCCTTCTGCGAGCTCTAATATTTCTGAGTATATGTTTTTCACTGATAGTCCTCTTTAAAAATACTGATCATTTCAATGCCTTTTAAATGACGCGTGGGTGTCGCCTGCAATACATGTTTTCGCGTGCATTCATAATCCCGAATAAGAGACCCCGACACCATATCCATTCCATAGTCAAACAATATTGGGGAGAGCGGAGTGGATGGACCCAGTATTATATTGTAACTGTTTTTAGGTAAATTAGCTCTTACTTCATCGAAAGTATGATTGGTTATTGCGGTGCCCGTGATCGCAGCAACATCAACTTTTGGAAGATAGGTCGGAATATCCGATTCTTTTAAGTCCCTCTCATGTGGGAATTTTTCAAATATATAACAATCCTTGTATTGTTCTCTTTGCTCTTCCAAAAAGGGGAAGTGTCCAATAATACCGACTGTTTTGTTTTTGCCTTTTTTCAAAATAATTTCTTTGGCATTTACCATCCGGTATTTGCCGATCGTTTTGCTAAGTCCGCAATTGATGGCTGCCATCCCGATAGACGCTTCAAGTAAATTATCTGAAAGCGCATACTTTGCCAATTCTTTTAAATTCAAACTTTCCAGATCTCCAGCATGCTGTACATTTATATTGTGTCCGCAATATTTTATCGTACTGGCAATGCCGCAAGCGTGTTGGGTTTTTACCAATACGGAATGCACGCCAACAATGACTTCTTCAATAGGTGTTTCCGCGATGTCTGAAATAAGTCTGTTCAGTAGCTTCATATTAAAAAATCAACGAATTCACTAATTCCAGGGTAAGGGCAATACCGATAGTAAGAACGGAAAGCGCAAAGGATACTTTTCGGAATACCGGTTTCCATATTAATATTTCTTCATTTTTAAGATAGAGCGCTATAATGGAACCACTGACAAGTGCATTAAGGATCAAGAATAAGATGATCTGGGCAAGCGGAAGCATATAGAGTCCGGTTGCCGGTCTAAAAACCAATGCTTGGGTAAATGTAAAAAGCAAGATCCAGCTAAATCCAAGAATATAGGATGATGTGATCACTCTCTTGTAATTAAACACTTTCGCAAAACCGAAGACAAGCAGGGATTCCAAAATAATGGATGTTGCCGGATTGATCACGGTCATAGGCGAACGAGACGGTAAGAGCAGATCAATAAACTTAATAGAGGCAGCTATCAAGCCAACCCACAATATCGCGCTTTTCTTTTCGCTTTGCTTATAGGCGTTATACATAAAGTACATGCCTATCGGGAACATGAGCATTCCCGAAAATCCATAGGGCAAGAAATGTAATCCGTAGCCGAGACTGGCTTCGCAAATTCCCCAGAGAGCACCCATAAGAATGATGGTTCTAATTGTTTTTACTGTGTTTTTCATTGTATTTCTCTCCATATTTTTCATTTAATTCTAATTCTATTATAAATTTTCCAAAAAATATTTTATTAGTCTTAAACTTGCTTTCTTGCGATAAATTGCCGTTGATCTTGCATCATTGATCGGCCGGATCAAGACATCATATTGTTCTAAAATTTTATCTGATATTTCTTTTACTTCATCTATGCTCTTAGAGACCATGCTTTCCTCGATCTTCGGTGAACGAACGATACCTGCAGCAACGGATCCCAGGGCAATGCGAATATCGCTGACCCTACCGTCTGTAACATCCGCCATACCAAGCAGGGATACTTTTGTCAAACTCATGCCTTTGCGCTGCCCCAATTTGCGATAATAATTGATCGGAAAATCTTTATTGGGTA
>JAYEJI010000078.1:0-14032 GCA_034660515.1 Fidelibacterota bacterium | reverse complement strand
GAAAATACATGAAATATTAAGAATTATTTGAGTATTATTTTTGAATATGAATAAGAATCCAATTGAAGGTCTCTGAGCCCGCAAGAACCACCAACAGGACAATAAGAGCTGCGATCAACACACCGATAACCGTAGCAATCATGAATTTTTTTGGTTTAATATCAAGAACAAATGCAGCAAGGGCACCGGTGTAAACGCCTGATCCGGGAAGAGGGATGCCAATAAATAAGGCCAATCCCCATTCTCCATACTTTTCTACTTTTGGTTGGATCTTTGTTTGAACTTTGTGTAAAGAACGTTCATAAAGCTTGTTGAAGAAGGGTATTTTGATCACAATATTTAAGAAAAAACGCAAGGCGAAATAAACAATCGGTCCTAAAATAATATTGATAATAACAACCAAGATAAATGCGGAATACCAAGGCATTTCAAGTACCCATATTGCGTAAGGCAAAGAAGCTCGCAATTCCAGAGTTGGGATCATAGTAACCAGCACTACTTGAAGAATATCATTAAAGGCCATGTTTTTCCTGTTTGTAAGATTTAAAGAATGATACAATGTACATAGAAATAAACCCGATAGTTGAATCAAAATAAGTCATTCTGCTGTGACTATGTTCCGGATATATTGTTGGAATAGATATAAATTTGAATTTTACTCCATTCATTGCCAAAGTGATCAATGTTTCAGATTCAAAAATGAATCCGTTTATAGAAGATAAATCCCAGGATAGGTATAAACGGGGAATCAATCGAAATCCGCATTGAGCATCATAAATTCGTTGCCTGATCCTCCAGGAGATCAATGAAGCTGAAACGGAATTGCTGAATTTTCGTATCCATGGCATATTCTTGTCCCTCTTCCGTCTTCCTAAAATAACGTCATTGGGATATTTTTTATGTTTTTCAATAAATTCCGGAATCTGCTCTATAGGATGCTGTTTATCCGCATCAAGAGTAATTATAAAATTAACATCTTTTTTTACAGCATAACGAAATCCTGTTTGTAGTGCAGCTCCCTTACCCTTATTGAACTTATGATCAATAACTTGCGCACCAAATGAATGAGCGATCTCTCCGGTGTTGTCATTTGAACCGTCGTTTATTACAACGATCTCCAATTCGGGAAACATTTTTAATTCCTGCAATACATCAGGTAAAGTCGTTGCGCTGTTATAAGCTGAAATAAGTATTAGGCCTTTCATTGCAGAGAATATAGGGTTTTTAAAGCTTATATTAAATGTAAATATTTAAATTTCAGTTTGGAATTAGGTATTAGTAAGAAATAAATAATATAAGTAGTGCCTTTGCCACGAAGGGAACGGTTTCAAACCGTTCTTTACAAAGAAAAATCATTGCAAAAATAATATAATCTGAATATGAAAATTTCAACAAGGCATTAAGTATTTGTTTCTATAACAAAAAAGCCCCTCGGAAGAGGGGCTGATATGTAAAATTATAATAATTTTAAAGTTCAGTTCTAACTTTCAGAACCATTCCGGGTGTAATACTGTTGTAGTCATTACCGAGAGTTTCCATGTTATCACGGAGGAGAACGATCCATGCGTATGAGTTACCGTAGAGTTTCTTTGAGATGCACCAGAGGTTTTCACCATCTTTAACGGTATAGGCTTCATATTCACAAACGTCTGTTTCTACGACGTCGGCTGCATCTTTTTTCAGAGATAATTCTTCAAAAGGATAGATCAGGTCGGGATCATCACCTACAACATCAAGGTTCCAGTCCCAGATCTCTCGCCACATGGTTACTATACCATATTCTTGTAAAGCGATCTTCGTGAGGTAATCGTTTGGTTGGATCATGTATTTAACCCACACATCTTCTTCAAGAGGTTCAACGACTTCTTCAGGGAGAACTTCTACAACTTCTTCAACAACGGGAGCTTCTTCAACAACCGGAATTTCTTCAACTACCGGAGTTTCTTGAACAACCGGTTCAGGGGTGTCATTAACAACTTCTTTGTTACCACATCCAATAAGCATAAATACACTCAAGATGATAGCAAATAATGGTAAAATTCGTTTCATTTATTGTCTCCTAATATAATTTTCACAACAACGCCGAAAGGTACTTCTTAATACATTTATTGTCAAGTGTTTCTCAACGAACTTAGAAGATTTTCTGCAATACGGAATGGGCTCTTGTCAGTCTTCTCGGATAAGCGCAATTCTTTATTCAGATATTTCTTCCTTTCTTTGGTCCAGAAAGAGGCTGAAAGGGATTCATTGATCAATTGGAGTACTTTTCTTTTCATCCGTTCGTTACGGACAGATTCCCAATTGTCGTGCTTTTTCAGCATGCTTTTGAACTGTTCAAGTTTGTCAAGAATGATGTCAATTCCTACTTCTTCAGTTGCAACGGTCTTGATCACAGGTTGTTCCCATGGAAGAGCGGAATAATTTTTTCTTAATTTTGTCAATGAACGTAAATTAATGGCCATTGCTTCAGCGCCATGTCGATCTGACTTGTTCACGACAAAGATATCCGTAATTTCCATGATGCCGGCTTTCATAGCTTGGATATCATCCCCTGATTCCGGTACAAGAACGGTAACAGTCACATCAGCCGCTTGAGCAATATCCAATTCTATCTGTCCTACACCCACTGTTTCAATTAGGATAATATCAAATCCCTGGCCGTCAAGAATATCGCAAACATCATGCGTTTTCATACTTAAGCCGCCAAGACTCCCGCGAGTAGCCATGGAACGAATATAAACATTTTCCCTTGAACTCAGGGCGTTCATCCGAATACGGTCACCAAGGATCGCACCTCCGGTAAAAGGGGAGGAGGGATCAACAGAGATCACTGCTGTTCGTTTGTTCATGTTGCTGAATTCAGCGGCAAGACAATTGACCAAGGTGCTTTTTCCGGCTCCCGGAGGGCCTGTAATACCGATGCGATAAGCATGCTTTCCTGATTTCCATGCGGCATCAAGAAGCGATTCAGCTTTGGCTGAGTCGTTTTCTACCAGACTGATATCTCTGGCAAGCGCTTTTACGGCTTTAGCATTCATTCATCAATTATTTCAGTTTCAAGGGTGATCTCTGTTGTGGAACGCAGCATTGCTGATACGGAACAATATTTATCATTACTGAGCATTGCGGCTCTTTGAAGATCACGAAGTGCTTTTTCACCACCATTGGAATATAAAGTGAAACGTAAATTAATTTTTGTATATACTTTGGGATGTTCTTCTGCGCGTTCACTGTCAATATGAATATCAAGACGGCTAAATGGAGTGCGTTTTTTTCTTAGGATCGATAATGTATCCATACCCGTACATCCACCCAGTGCTTCAAGAAGCATCTCCATAGGGGTCGTTGCGGCGTTATTTCCACCAATCTCTTCTTTTGTATCCATCATATGCCAATGTCCGCTTCCACTTTTTGAAGCGAAGGTAAGATGCCTGCCAAGGCTTTGCATTTCAACTTTCAGATTATTTGCCATTATGTTTTCTCCTTTTTCAGGGCAATATATCAATAATATTAAATAAAAACAAACCCGTAGTGTAAGTAAAGTTAAAAGGTCAAGATCAAGATCAAGATTAAGATTAAGATTAAGGTCAAGGTCAAGGTCAAGATCAAGATTAAGGTCAAGATCAATATTAAAATCAACTTCTCAGCTTCCCCCGCTTTTTTGCTGACAGCTGACTGCTGTAAGCTCAAAGTCGATAAATCGAAGGGTTAAATAACTCACGGTACTTTTAAAATCTTTAGCAGGTATGGATTGGCCTTTGTTTTTTGTATGTATAAAAAATATTTGCTTTGAACGTAAATGTTACTATATTTGACGGCTTTTTTAATGGGTTGTCGTCCAACGGCAGGACATGCGGCTCTGGACCGTAGTATCGGGGTTCGAATCCCTGCAACCCAGCCAGAGACGGCGCGTTCGTCTAGTGGTTAGGACGCTGGCTTCTCACGTCGGTAACACGGGTCCGACTCCCGTACGCGCTACCAACATTTGAAATGAATGAATATGCGCCCGTAGCTCAATTGGATAGAGCGTCTGGCTACGGACCAGAAGGCTAGGGGTTCGACTCCTCTCGGGCGTACAAAGAACCCGCCAAACGGCGGGTTCTTTATTTCTATAAAAAAATGTAAGGATAGAGTATTAAGAAGTTCATATCAAATCTACCCAAAGGTATTAAAAATAATCCAATGTATGGATATCTGACCCTTTTGGTCGTTGTTGCTACCGTTGGACACCAAGCTTGGCGTACTCTGTTAAATAATTTTGCGGTTGATCAGATCGGATTGACCGGTTTGCAGATGGGACTTGTACAATCTCTGCGTGAAGTCCCGGGGTTTTTAACTTTTCTTGTTGTCTATGTTCTTTTGATTTTTAGAGAACACCGTCTTTCAGCTTATTCTGTGATCCTCTTTGGTGTCGGTATTATTATGACAGGTCTATTTCCCTCATTTCAAGGCTTGCTGTTTACAACATTTTTGATGTCATTGGGATTTCATTACTTCGAGACGACTCGTCAATCTCTTGTGCTGCAATATTTCAATAAACGTCAAGCTCCTCTTGTGCTTGCAAAATGGCGCAGTCTTTCTGCAATAGCAAATATTGCTATCGGTGCGGTGATCTGGGCTCTGTTTCGTTTTACTCATCTTCCCATGTCTCTTGTATATGCAGTTCTTGGCGTGCTGATCATTGGCTTTGGAATATATTCAATATTTAAAGATCCGGCTGATAAAGAACTTCCCATTCAGCATAAGAAGATCATTATTAGAAAAAAATACTGGCTGTTTTATGCATTGAATTTTCTAAGTGGTGCAAGACGGCAGATATTTGTGGTTTTTGCTGTTTTTATGCTGGTTCAGAAATATAATTTTACCGTTTGGGAAATTTCAGCTCTTTTTGTATTAAATAATTTGATCACTTGGTTGGTGAGTCCCCTCATTGGCAAAGCGATCAATCGATTTGGCGAACGTAAGATACTGTCCCTTGAGTATATATTTCTGATCATTATATTTCTTGGATATGCTGTCTTTGAGTTTAAATGGATAGCGGCCGGGCTTTATGTGGCCGACCATATATTTTTCAATTTCTCAATTGGAATACATACATTTTTCCAGAAAACAGCCGACCCGAAAGATATTGCTCCCTCAATGGCGGTTAGTTTTTCCATTAATCATATTTCTGCAGTGGTCATTCCCGCGATCGGTGGGATGCTTTGGATGTTGAATTGGCAGATCCCCTTTATATCCGGGGCAGCATTTGCTGTTGTTTCATTGATCCTTGTGCAATTGATCCGTGTACCGGTAGGTGACTCAATGCAGGAAGTGAAAAAATAATAACAAAGCAGCAATAAACGCAATGAGATGCCATATCAGTCGCCGTTTAGGGCGGCGTTTTTCGTGTATGCTGCGAAAATGCAGACGTTTATTGTCCTCGGGCTCCTTAATGATCCAACGTGAACGACGAATTGGCTGTGGCATACATGTTCCCTTTGGGTTATAAGATAAATTCGTAGGAATATTAGACATTGTCAAGTTTTAGTAAAAAATATTTGTAAAATAAAATCATTTGGTTATATTGCCAAATGACAAAACGAAAGGGAATGTCATGGTAGCAATGGATAAAAGAAGACTGGAAAAACTTTCGGGGGTATTTAAAACCCTGTCACACCCAACCCGTTTATGGATGGTCGAACAACTTTTTGGATCTGAAAAATGTGTCTGCGAATTCGTAGATGTACTGAAATTGGATTTTTCCACCGTCTCTAAACATTTATCCATTTTAAAACAAGCTCATGTCATTGAAGATGATAAAAGAGGGAAGAATGTCTATTATAAGCTTCGGGCACAATGTATTCCTACGATCATTTCTTGTCTTGAAAACGGCATAAACGATTTAGGGAATTAACGAATGTTCAAGATATTCACGCTTTTTGCGGACCTAATTGTACACACTTGGCTTAAACTACCTGAGGATTCCCGTTGGGCGGGTTCTCTTCATTTCTTTATAGAAGATGTAACAAAGATCTTCTTTTTGCTCGTCATTATGATATATATAATTGGCCTTTTACGCGCCTCATTGAATACCGAGCGTATCCGTGTATTTTTACAAGGCAAGAATCGCTTCTTTGGATATTTTCTTGGCGCAGGTTTTGGTGCGATCACGCCTTTCTGTTCTTGCTCGAGTATACCTTTATTTCTTGGTTTTACTCAAGCTCGAATTCCTATCGGGATCACGATGTCTTTCCTGATCACCTCACCCATTATCAATGAAGTTGCGATTATCTTGCTAGGGGGATTACTGGGAATAAAATTCATGGTTGTTTATGTGAGTATTGGCATACTCGTTGGAGTGCTTGGAGGCATATTCATTGATGCAATAAAAGCGAAACGCTATTTGATGCCTCTTGCGGAAAATATGCAGGCACGTTCTCCGGATCAGGAAGAATGGGAAAACCGGAAGCTGACATTTAGCGAACGGCATCAATTTGCTAAGACAGAATTAAAAACAATTCTTGCTCGTGTATGGAAATGGGTCTTTATCGGTGTCGGACTTGGAGCGCTTTTGCATGGTTTTATCCCTGAAAATTTTATCACCGATAACCTGGGGAAGGGGCAATGGTGGAGTGTACCGGGAGCTGTATTATTGGGTATTCCTTTGTATTCCAATGCCAGTGGGATGATCCCGGTTGCGGAATCATTACTGAGTAAAGGTTTACCGGTAGGAACAACGCTTGCTTTCATGATGAGCACGGTCGCAGCCAGTTTTCCCGAGTTTGTGATCTTAAAACAAGTGATGAAACCAAAATTGCTCCTGATATTTTTTGTAATGCTTTTGGTCATGTTCACGATCGTCGGTTTAATTTTAAATCAAATACCATTTTAATATTGAAAGGAAAAAATGAAAATTCAGATACTGGGAACAGGATGCATAAAATGTAATCAGCTAATGGCTCTTACAGAAAAGGCAATAGAGGAGCTGGATTTAGCGATTGAAGTGGAAAAAGTATCCGATATCAATGAGATCGTAGACTTTGGTATCATGACCATTCCTGCTTTGGTCATAGATGGAGATGTTAAATTTGCGGGGAACGTTCCCTCATTAAGTAACTTAAAGAAAATAATAAAAAAAGGATAGAACATGAAATCACAGAACAAAAAACGATTATTCACAAGTGTGATCGCTGTAGTGATCCTAGTAGTCGGGCTTCTCTTGATGGGATGCTCCGGCAAAAAAGACACAGTAGAAGTGAAAACATCCGTTGAAGTCAAAACCGTAGCAAAATTGCCCAAAATGGTCGATTTTTGGTCTCCAACTTGCCCGCCCTGCAAAGCTATGCTGCCAATACTGGCCGAATTGCATGAAGAATATGCTCATGCTTTTGATCTGGTAAAGGTTGATGTTTCTCTGACTCAAAACCAACAGCGTGCCGTTCAAAACCAGATCCAGTATATCCCTACCCAGATATTCTATGATGAGAACGGAAAACAGATCTTCCGTCACACCGGATTTCTCTCGAAACAGCAAATTCTGGATAAGTGGAGAGAACTCGGGTACGATATGTCGCCCAAGGCGAAAGATTAAAGAATAAAATAAAAAGATAAAAGTAGGGGCTCGACATGTCGAGCCCTTTTTATTTATTTGTTGGGGACGGTTCCGTCTTTGCCCCGAACTCTCGTGGCTATGCCGGACAGGTTGTGTGAGGTTTTTACCCTAATACCGAAAAATCCGCAAAGACAACAAAGATCGTAATAATAATAGCCAGAATAATACCACTAATTAGTTTTGCATGTTTCCAGGGGGTCATGTCAACTGCTTTGACATCCTCCTGAATAAATTCTGTTTTTCTGGGATTCGTTTCACCCATGATCAGCATCATAATGATCAAGTAAGCAAAGATCAGGCCAAGAAAATGGTATTCATGCATCTGTGTAACGATCTTATCAAAAGGCGGTACGAAATACCCGATGGCAATCAATCCGATACCTGATAACAAACCGACATTGGCAGCCTTTGAAGGCACACGCTTTGTTAGCATACCCACTAATACAACCGCAAATATCGGAATGAAATAAATACCGTTCATTTTTTGTAGATAACTGAAAATACTACCGGTCTTTGCCAGTATGGGAGCAACGATCATTGCAAAAGCAGCAAGAGCAATTCCAAATATACGCCCGGAACGAACGATCTTTTTTTCCGATGCTTTAGGATTGATCTTTTCCTTGTAAATACCCAGACTAAAAAGGGTACAGGTACTGTTCAGGGCAGAATTGAAACTTGAAAGAATTGCACCCAACATTGCGGCGGCAAAGAAACCCGCTAAAGGGGTAGGGAGGACATGATTGACCAACATGCCGTAAGCATGATCGGCTTTGATATTTTGTCCGGCAAAAAGTGCAAAAGCAATAATGCCGGGGAGGACAAGATAAAGAGGGCCGAGTAATTTAAGTCCACCTGTCAATAAAACTCCTTTTTGTCCTTCAGCCAGACTTTTAGCGCCGAAGGTACGCTGAATGATCTGTTGGTTTGTCGTCCAATAGAAGAAGTTCAGTAACATGACCCCGGAGAAGACAGTTGAGAATGGGACGGAAGTATCAGGTCCGCCTATGGAATTCATATGCTTCGGTACCAAATTGCCAAGCGCTTGGATCCCCGAGATAAAATTACCGCCTCCCAGTGCCCTGAAACCAAAAAAAGTAATAAGAAATCCACCAACCAGTAAAGCGATACCATTCAAAGTATCTGAAACGGCAACAGTTCGGAGACCGCCTGTCAGTGCATAAAGTGAACCGATAATTCCCACGGCAATAATGACCAGCACCAGTACCGTACTGTAGGATTCAATTCCCAGCAGATTTTGCAACCCTAAAATACCAATAAGTCCAACAGCTCCTGTATAAAGGATAATTGGCAAAAGAATCAACGCATAGGCAGATAGCATGATAATATTTGTGATAAACTCTGTTCGAGCTCCAAAACGGATCTTAAGGTATTCGGGAACTGTGGTTACACCGCTTTTTAAAAAACGCGGGAGAAAGAACAAAGCCATGGCCAAAAGGGCTACAACCGCACCGACTTCCCAAACCATGACGGCAAAGCCATCCTTAAACGCCGCTCCGTTTAGTCCAACCATTTGTTCTGTGGACAGGTTTGTCAATAAAAGAGATCCCGCGATGAGAGGAAAACTCAGATTTCGACCGGCAAGAAAATAACCATTCTTAGAACTCATATCTTGCTTGCGTGTTAGGAACCAGGTTAGAAATGCAACAAGTAATGTAAAAAATAGAAATGAAATGAGAATGAAGATGTCCATTTAAATCCTCTAGGTTAAGGTCGAGGTCAAGACCAAGAATTTTATTTATCTTCTAATTTTTTATAATATCTTAGTGTTTTAATAATTTTATTTAAGCTATGAATTACTTTATCAATTCCTTCATCAAGTATGTTCACATCTTTATAGGAAAAGTATTTAACTTCTTTCGCATAGATCAAATGACTTTGTAACTCATATGCAGATCCTCTACTGATTCGATAAAAGTTTTGCTTATCCTTTAGATGTTCTCTGCCAAAAGCCTCTGCAATGTTTGCGCTAATACTGTTTGCACTTCTTCTAAGTTGAGAAGTTAAACCATAATCTTCTGATTTTGGTAACACTTCCGAGAGTTTAAAAACACGTTTTGATATATTAATAGAATCCTTCCAAACGGGAAATTCTCTAAAAGACTTATACCTCGTTTTTCCTGTTATATTCGTCCCCACGAATTATTTCAATATTGTATCAAACTAAAAATCTAAATCTCATACTTGAACTTGATCTTAATCTCAGTCTTAACCTTAGTCTTCATCTTGTTCTATGCTCTTCGCCGACACCATCGGCGGACCGGGCTTAAATACCTTTTTTACTAAAGGTAAAATTCCGGTTTCGGATTTCTCGATCTCAGTTTCCGCTTCTTTTAGCACACCTACCCACATGGTGGCAAAACCGGGATGTTTTTCGAACATGATATGAATGGCTTTGTCGTAAACATATAAAACCCGTAGTTTGTCACGACCGGGTTTTTCTTTCAAAGCGGAGATCGTTGATTTCAAATTATCGATATTTTCTTGTTTTTTGTCCAGCTCGCTTTGAACGGCTTCGTTGCCTTTTGCCGTAATATTCATTTGAGTATTCAGGTGATTTTTCAATTGAGCATTTTCTTCGACATAAGATTTGATCTTCTGATTGATCTTGATACGACCCTGGATCCAGATCACGATGCATAATAATATACCAATCCCCAATCCGATCAATAACGATGAAAATGAAAATGTATCCATAGGACATTCCTTATATTAAATATTTAGCTTATAAATGTACGAAATTAAGGTAAATAATGTCAAGACGGAAAAACAGCTTATTTCTTAGATGAAAAAAGTCCTAAAAGGAGCATTCCGAGCGTCAAGATACCCGATACAATACATAAAGACAAACCGATACCCAATAAATCCGCAAAAACACCAAAAAGCAGGGCTATCCCGGCCGTAATCACAGTTTTGATCAGGGATTGAGCCGATAGAACAGAACTTAGTATCTCACCGGGGACTTGGTCGGCAACATATCCGGTCATGATGGGTTTGCGGATATTTTCAATAATATAGATCATCACAAAAGAAACCAAAGCAAGTATCTGCAGTCCGGTTTGATAAAGTATGCCACTGAGGATTCCGGCAAAAAACCCCAGCATCAATGTTAGCATGACAATATTTTGTCTGTTTTTTTGTTCAATACTTGAAGCGGAGCGGGATGCAAAAGAGGTGATGAGATAAATAACAAAATAAAACACACCGATGCTCAAACCATTTTGCTGATCCCGGTTTACATCTTGGATCAGCGGGATCAATAAGGCAACCTGAAGCATCAGGGGCTGGATATAATCTTTAATGGCTTTCAGGTAGGCAGAGTGTAATGCAGAATGAGAAATGAGCTTAATGACCTGTATATTTTTCATAACAGCGAAAAAGGATCTAAAAGTTGAGCCAAGTGCCTCTTCTCTGGATGCTTTCCTTACTTGATCCAGTTCTTTAGGATAAGAAATAATCAGGATCATGTTTAGGATATAGGGAAGGGTCGAAAAGAGAAAAATATCCTGATAGTTTCCATGGGCAAAAAGGATCAATCCGGCGATCAATGATGAAATAGCAGCACCTCGCTGTGACCAGCTTCTTGTATGTCCGTAGTAAGCGATCTTTTGATCGGACCAATTCCGTTGTTTAAGATAATCCATGATCAGTCCCTTGTGCGTACCCGAACGGAATGCATCCCCAGCACCGAAGAGAATAAATGCCAGAAGGAAAAGGAAGAAATTATTCGACAGATAAAATATCAGAAAAGAAGCGATATACGAAAGAAATGATATAATAAGTGCCCGCCGCCGGCCAAAAGTATCTGCTAAGATACCTGAAGGGATCTCAAGAAGATTGATCGCGATCTCGCGAACAGCATAAAGAATACCGATCTGTGTATATGATAATCCTTGGCTTATTAAAAATAAAATAAAGAAAGCATCAAAGAATCTCAAATTCTTCAAGAAGCCATAAGCCGAGAATTTGTAGTACTGTAGATTTTTCTTAAAACTTATCATGTATTATTTTTGTTTTATAAAAGATACGGGTTTATTGGGATAAATGAAAAATAATTGATATGAAAATATTTACAGTATCCACAAGATTTTAATATCCTAAAAATAAGATCACTTTTTTTCTTGACAATTGCTTTAAAAACAATTATACTTAATTAGTAATCGGAATGATTACGAATAAGGGAACAAAAATGAAGTCAGAAGCATACCGGAATACAAAGCAGAGAACAAGGATCCTTGAGGTTCTGTGTAAAACGGATTCACATCCCACCGCCAATTGGATCTATGATCAATTAAAATCTGATTTCCCTTCATTAAGCTTAGGTACGGTTTACCGTAATCTTGGCATATTGGAAGAACAGGGTTTATTAAAAAAACTGCATTCCGGGTCTACTTTTGACAGATATGATGCAAAAACTTATCCCCATGCACATTTCTGCTGTACAGAATGCGGATCAATTTATGATATGAGAGATGTTGAGATCCCCGATATGGTTCAGACAGTAAATAAGCAAACACCACATAATGTCCTTGAAATTAACCTTAGCTATATGGGTATATGTGAGGAGTGTTTGAAGAAGAAGTAGAGAGAGAAGCCCCTGTTTTGAGAGAAAGAGAGTTCCTGCAATGAGAGAGAGAAAGTAAGGAAGAGCAGAGTAGCTGCGCAATGCATTGCGCAGAAAGAGATAAGAAAATAAGAGAGAGCGTACGATAAGAAGAGAGGTATAGGGAACTGGCACCTGTCGTCCGTAGCCTTAGCGTAGGATGATGCCTGTTCCAAGAGAGTACGAAGGAAAGAGAAGAATAATTGAAATCAAATATTGAAAGAAAGGAAACAAAATGGAAGAACAAGTAAAAGAAACATATTCAATGCCGTTGATCGGCGACGATGCCCCGGCGTTTACTGCGCAGACAACACAAGGTACTATCAATTTTCCTGAAGATTATAAAGGAAAATGGGTCGTTCTTTTTAGTCATCCGGCAGATTTTACACCCGTATGTACAACTGAATTCATGACCTTTGCTAGTATGAAGGAAGAATTTAAAGCATTAAATACCGAATTGATCGGTCTGTCCATTGACAGTTTATATGCCCACATTGCATGGTTGCGCACTATTAAAGAAAAGATTGAATACAAGGACATGAAAAATGTGGATGTCTCCTTCCCGGTCATTGAAGATCTGCGAATGAATGTCGCAAAAAAATACGGTATGGTACAACCCAATGCCTCTACGACCCAGGCAGTTCGTGCCGTATTTGTAATTGATCCCAATGCAAAAGTACAGGCAATCATTTATTACCCATTGGCAAATGGTCGTAATATGGACGAGATCAAACGACTCATCCTGGCATTACAGAAATCACGAAAAGACGGTGTTGCAACACCCGCCAATTGGCAACCGGGTGATGATGTGATCATTCCTCCTCCCGGATCATGCGGTGCAGCCAAGGAACGTGTCGAATCCAAAGAAGAAGGTAAATATTGTTTAGATTGGTTCATGTGCCTAAAGAAAGATAAATAACATTTCGTTTTGCTCATTTTGGAAAGGGCCGTCAGATGACGGTCCTTTTTTTTATGAAGTTACGTTTGAAACAATAAGAAAACAGATAAATATTCGCAAAATGGTGTTAGTGAAATAAAAACACACTTGATTTTTTATAAAGACTTAGTGTAAGTTTCCTTTAACACAGGAAAAAGGGCTTGCATGAAGATCAATTTTAGAACATTCACCTCAATTTTACTTTTTGGGACACTGATATCAATTATAGTAGGTGTCGCTTTTTATGGCATGAAAATATTTGATATAAAAAGTCCGCTTTTCCAATTTATTTCATATGGGTTTATTGGTTCATTTGCTTTCGCACTTTTAAAAGCTCAATGCTATTATATTTCACTTGTTGTTTTGGCCGGGTTATTTATTGGACTATACTATCTGACCGGAGCCCATTTTCTTGTCTCTCATATCTTTTATTATATAAGCATGCTACTCAGCATCTTTATTTTTTCTGTTTTGATCTTTGATCATCTTAAAACGGCGAAATTTATTCGCCCTCTTATTCTGGCTACGATGATTTCCATCTTTTTTGTCAGCAATACCTTTTTGCTATCCTTGATCTATTCGCGAGATATTTCAAGTACTATTGCATTCAAGAACATGTTCCTTGGTCTGCTTATTGGTGTGGGTATCGGTATTGGAATTGAAATGGGATATTTTCTTGTAAGGAAAGAGGTCGAAGAGACGAATAGTTGAAAAGGCGAATAATTTGAAAATATCATGTAGAGACGTAAGATATTGCGTCTCTTTAATAATTGATATGTTTTTGCAACTTCTTGACTTCTCATGAGTTAAACACTATATTAATCAGCTTTTTGATATTGGGGGTGTAAAGGTTTCGACAGGGCGGAAAGGTCGAAATGTA